>JANNMP010000452.1:0-3786 GCA_031398015.1 Burkholderiaceae bacterium | reverse complement strand
GGTGACGACGACCAGAGCATCTACGGCTGGCGCGGCGCCACCATCGAGAACCTGAAGCAGCTGCCGCAGGATTTTCCGAACCTGAAGGTCATCACCCTGGAGCAGAACTACCGCTCCACCGGCCACATCCTGCGCGCCGCGAATCACGTGATCTCGAGCAACCCGAAGCTGTTCGAGAAGAAGTTGTGGAGCGCGCTGGGTGATGGCGAGCCGGTGCGCGTGCTCGAGTGCGATGGCGAGGAGCACGAAGCCGAACGGGCGGTGGCGCGCATCCAGTCGCTGCGCTCGCAAGGCGGCGAGGTCAAGTTCGCGGACTTCGCCATCCTCTACCGCGCCAACCACCAGGCGCGGGTGTTCGAGCAGAAGCTGCGTGCGGCGCAGATCCCGTACAAGGTGTCGGGCGGCCAGAGCTACTTCGACCGCGCCGAGATCAAGGACCTGTGCGCCTGGCTGCGCCTGCTGGTCAACCAGGACGACGACCCGGCCTTTCTGCGTGCGGTGGCCACACCCAAGCGTGGCATCGGCCACACCACGCTGGGCAAGCTGGGCGAACTGGCCACACGCTGGAAGACAAGCCTGTTCGAGGCGCTGTTCTCGCCCAGCCTGGCCACCCAGCTCAGCGCCAAGGCGGTGGCCGGGCTGCATGAATTCGGCCGCTGCGTGAATGACCTGCAGTACCGCGCCCAGCGCACCCAGGGTGCCGACGATGCACGTGCGCTGCTGCTGGGCTGGCTCAAGGACATCGGCTACGAACAGCACCTGCACGACAGCGAAGACAGCGCCAAGCTGGCCACCAGCCGCTGGGCCAATGTGCTGGACTTTGTCGACTGGATCAGCCGGCGCTGCGGTGGTGAGTTGAGGAACGAAGGCGGCAGCTTCGAAAGCGAAAAGCAAAGCGTGCTGCAGGTGGCGCAGACCATCAGCGTGATCATCAGCCTGGCCGAGCGGGGTGACGATGCCGACGTGCTGACCCTGTCCACCCTGCACGCGGCCAAGGGCCTGGAATGGCCGCATGTGTGGCTGGCCGGCATCAACGAAGGCCTGCTGCCGTTCAAGCCCGACGCCGATGACCTGAGCGCCGAGGCCCTGGGCCAGCGGCTGGAAGAAGAGCGCCGGCTGATGTACGTGGGCATCACCCGCGCCCGCAGCACGCTGGTGGTGAGCACGCTGCGCCGGCGCAAGAAGGGCCGTGACACGGTGGCCGGTGTGCCCAGCCGCTTTATCGCCGAGATGAAGCTGGGCGAGGGGGGCGCGAAAGAAGACCCGCGTGAACGCTTGAAGCGCTTGCGCGCCGAGCTGCAGGCCAAGCTGGACAGCGCCGCGCCGCCGCCGCGCTGACCAGCACGCCGTTGCCCACGCTGGCTGGCCTATGGCGTGACAGCGCGCTGCGCGGCAGCTTGGAACACCGCCTCACCGCTGACCCGCCACAAGGCCAGGCTGGCATGCACCAGCTTGATCACATGCTCGTCCGGCGACGCCATGGCGCGCGCGGTGATGCTGGGCCACGGCAAGCTGGCGCCCAGCGGCGGCCGCGCCGGCAGGCCTGGGCAGCCAGCCCAGCCACTGGCCAGCAACGCGGCGGCGAAGGCCTGGCTGAAGTGCGGCATCACCGCTGCAGCATTGCCCAGCCAGGGCTGCAGGGTGTGCAGCGCGTGGCAGGCCGTGACGCCGTGCAGCACGGTGAAATTGCCGGTCTTGGCGTACAGACCGGCGGCCAGGCGTGCCAGCACAGCCAGGGTATCGGCTTGCAGGCGCAGCGTGCCGGCCGCTGCGGCAAAGCCGGGCACAGCCGCCCAGGCCCGCATGCCGGCGCTGATGGCGCGTGGCGCCGGGCCGGCCGGTGCGGGCAGGCCACGCAGCGCGGCCAGCCAGGCTGGCAGGTCGCAGTGGTTGGTCTGGCTGAATTCTGTGGCGGAGGTGGCGGTCGCAACCTGGGCCAAGGGCTGGAAGCGGCTGGCCCAGTAGGCCAGTCCACACACCACTTCAGCACCATGGCCTGCCGCCACACCGTGGGCAGTGCGGATCAGGCCATGGAATGCGGCGCTGCCCACGGCTGGCATCAACACCGGCAACCGCTCAAACAGCAGCGCCTGCAGGCCTTGCTGCGCCAGCGCGGCGCTGAAGTCCGCATTCAGCGACTCAAACGCATCGAAGCGGCCCAGGTCAGCCTGCCAACCGCCACTGGGCCCCGCTGCGGCGGCCCGCAGTGGGGGGCGCGAAGACAGCGTCGGCGCCACCTGTTCATACAAGGCCGCCAGCCGTGCAGGCGGCGCGCCCAGGCCGTGCAAGGCTTGCAGCGCCATCGGCAGATGGGTGCTCATGCCGGCGCCGTATTCGGGCGACAGCGCGGCGCAGCGGTCCAGCCAGACGGCCAGCGCCGGGTCGGCCACACCGGCAGTGGCTGCCGGCGGCATGGGTGTGTTTGCAAGGTCGGGATGTGCCATGCGCTGCATGTTGCAAGTTAAAGTAAGCTTCAAGTCAAGCCCTTGTGGAGATGAAGCCATGAAACCCTTGCCGATGCTGCAGGCGGCTGCCGGCGGCGACTGGATCGCCATCGGCGACCTGGCCCGCCGTGCCGGCGTGGCGGCCAGCGCGCTGCGCTTCTACGAGGCCCAGGGCCTGATTGCCGGTGGCCGCAGCGCGGGCGGGCGGCGCCAGTACCCGCGCCATGTGCTGCGTCGGGTGGCCTTTGTGCGTGCAGCGCAGGCCGTGGGCCTGGGGCTGGGCGACATCCGCGCGGCGCTGGACAGCCTGCCCGACGGCCGCACCCCCACTGCCACCGATTGGCAGCGACTGGGCCGCGCCTGGCAGCCGCTGCTGGACGCCCGCATCACCGCACTGCAGCGCTTGCGTGATCAACTCGCCTCGTGCATCGGTTGCGGCTGCCTGTCGATCAAGGCCTGCGCGCTGTACAACCCCGGTGACATGGCGGCGCAGCGTGGCCCGGGGGCGCGCTACCTGGCAGGCGACAAGCCGGCAGTGCCGGCGGCGCCAGCCGCCCGCGATGCCGCGCAACCGGTGCACAGCCGGCAGCCAGGTGGCGTGCGCCGGTGAGCGCATCACCGGCAACGCCGCACGGGCATGGCTTGGCGGTCTTCACGGTCTGCGCCAAGGTGCTTCAACCATCCGCAAGTCGCCCTACATGCCCTTGAACAAATGCGTGTAGCTGCGGCTGACTTCCAGCTTCTCGCCGTGGCCGCGCACGGCCACGATCTGGCGGCCGCGAAAATCGCGGGTGATGCCGGCGATCGCCTTGACGTTGACCAGGGTGCTGCGGGGGATCTGCCAGAAGACCGCCGGGTCGAGCTCGTCGATCAATTCCTTGATGGGTTTGCGGATCAGCGCCTCGACGCTGGATGTCTGCACCCGGGTGTACTTCTCGTCGCTGATGAAGAACAGCACGTCTTCCACCGGGATCATCTGGATGCTCTGGCCCACCGTGGCCTGAATCCACTTGAGCCGGGTCGTCGCGCCGGGGTCGATCTGCGCGGCCAGCCTGGCCAGCAGTTGTTGCAGCGCGGCGGGTGAGGTTTCGGCCGCGTCGCCCGCCGTCGCGCGCTGCGCCAGGCGCTTCTTGATGCGCTCGACCGTGACTTGCAAACGCTCGCGTTCGGCGGGCTTCAGCACATAGTCCACCACGCCCTGCTCGAAGGCTTCCACCGCGTACTGGTCGTACGCAGTGATGAAGACGATCTCGCAGCCGCGCCAGGCTTCGTCGGTGGGCAGTTGCGCGATCTGCCGCGCCGCGTCCACACCGGTCATGCCCGGCATGCGGATGTCCAGGAA
>JANNMP010000430.1:0-2629 GCA_031398015.1 Burkholderiaceae bacterium | reverse complement strand
GGGCGTGAGCTGGCGCTGGTCGAGCCGCTGCGCACGCTGCGCATGCTGCACCACAACGCCTGGCTGGCCGAGCGCTGGGGCGACCCGGCGTTTCCGGTGGCGTTTCCGTGGTTTGGCACGGCGGCTTACTGGGGCCAGCAGACCCGGCAATTGCAGGAGCAGATCGAGGCCATGGCCGAGCCAGCGCTCGATCCGGGCTGGGTGGATTGACGCGGGCTCAGGCGCTCAGCAGCTTGGTGACCCGCGCCACATAGGCAGCCGGGTCTTCCAGCTGGCCACCCTCGGCCAGCAAGGCCTGGTCGAACAGGATGTTGGCCAGGTCGTCGAAACGCGCTGTGTTGTCGCCCTCGGCGGCCAGCTTCTTCACCATCGCATGCTCGGCGTTGACTTCCAGGATCGGCTGGCTCTTGGGCGCCGTCTGGCCGGCCTGCTTGAGCATGCGCGCCAGGTGGCCGCTCATGTCGCCCTCTTCGGCCACCAGGCAGGCCGGTGAATCGACCAGGCGGGTGGTGACGCGCACGTCCTTGGCGCGGCCGGCGAGTGCCGCCTTCAGCTTGTCCAGCGTCGGCTTGAAGCCTTCGGCCACCACTTCAGCGGCCTTCTTCTCGTCGTCGTCGAGCAGCTTGTCGAGGTCGACCGCGCCCTTGGCCACGCTCTGCAACTGCTTGCCTTCAAACTCATAGAGGTGGCTCAACATCCACTCATCGACGCGGTCGGTGAGCAGCAGCACCTCGATGCCCTTTTTCTTGAAGATCTCCAGCTGCGGGCTGGCCTTGGCGCCGGCCAGGCTGTCGCCGGTGATGATGTAGATGCTCTCCTGGCCTTCTTTCATGCGGCCCAGGTAGTCGGCAAACGACACACCGGCGTCAGCGTGGGTGCTGGCAAAGCGGAACAGCTTGGCCAGGCGCTCACGGTTGGCAAAGTCTTCGCCGATGCCTTCTTTGAGCACGGCGCCAAATTCGCCCCAGAACTTCAGGTACTTGGCGCGGTCGTCGGCGCCGGTGCTGGCATCGTCACTGTCGGCCAGCGCTTCCAGCATGCCCAGCACGCGCTTGGTCGATCCCTCGCGGATGGCCTTGACATCGCGGCTTTCCTGCAGCAGCTCGCGGCTGACGTTCAGCGGCAGGTCGGCCGAGTCGATCACGCCCTTGACAAAGCGCAGGTACACCGGCATCAGCGCCTCGGCGTCGTCCATGATGAACACACGCTTGACATACAGCTTGACGCCGCCGCGCTTGTCGCGGTTCCACAGGTCAAACGGCGCCTTGGCTGGCACGTACAGCAGCTGGGTGTATTCACTGCGGCCTTCGACCCGGTTGTGGGTGTAGGCCAGCGGCGGCTCCTGGTCGTAGCTGAGCTGCTTGTAGAAATCCTGGTACTCGGTGTCGGTGATGTCGCTCTTGCTGCGCGCCCACAGCGCGGCGGCCTTGTTCACCGTTTCCCACTCGTCTTTCTTGACCTGCTTGCTCGCCTCTTGGTCCCACTCTTCCTTCTGCATCAGGATCGGCAGCGAGATGTGGTCAGAGTACTTGCTGATGATCGATTTGAGCTTCCAGGTGCTGAGGAACTCACTCTCGTCATCACGCAGGTGCAGCGTCACATCGGTGCCGCGGGTGGCGCGGTTGATGGTCTCCAACTCGAATTCACCGGCGCCTTCACTGGACCAGCGCACACCTTCGGTTTCCGGCGCGCCGGCGCGGCGGGTTTCCACAGTGATGCGGTCGGCCACGATGAAGCCAGAGTAGAAGCCCACGCCGAACTGGCCGATCAGGTTGGCATCCTTCTTCTGGTCACCTTCCAGGCTGGCCATGAATTCACGCGTGCCACTCTTGGCGATGGTGCCCAGGTGCGACGCGGCTTCTTCAGCGCTCATGCCGATGCCGTTGTCGCGGATGGTGATGGTCTTGGCCTCGGCGTCAAACAGCACCCGCACTTCCAGGTTGGGCTGGTCTTCATACAGCGCGTTGTTGTCCAGCGCCTCGAAGCGCAGCTTGTCGCAGGCGTCACTGGCGTTGCTGACCAACTCGCGCAGGAAGATTTCCTTGTTGCTGTAGAGCGAGTGGGTGACGAGGTGCAGGATCTGCTTGACTTCGGCCTGGAAGGCGTGGGTTTGCTTGGTCATGGTGGCGATGGGCCCGGTGAGTTGGTCTGCGCTGCGGCATGTGTTGCCGCCCGGCGGCGGGCAGTTGAGGCTCGAAGCGACGGTTTCAAGTGCAGCGCTCTCAAGGAAATTTGACTCCGCCACTTTCCTTGATCCCTGCGGGGGACGGTCCGCTACGGCCGGCCTTGGGGCGCTCACAAGAAACTGAACTTCCCGCGATTCGAGATGTGGCGCTCTGCCCACCGAGGCGACCGGGAATCGTTGGCGGCCGGCCGCTGCACGCGATCAGCCGAGCAGCAAGGCCGAGGCCGTGGGGTCGTTCAGGACTTGGCACGCGAACACACGGACCAGAGCGTGGCATGCGCAGGACCGTGCCCGCGCCTCGCGTGCCAAGCCCTGCCCGACCCCACGACCTCGACCTTGTGCAAGCAGTTGTGGACTTCGGCGAACTGAACCCCCAACTGACTTGGCGCCAGCCGCAGCGCGCCACGGCGGCATGCGCCTGCAAGCAGTGCGCAGCAGCACGAC
>JANNMP010000428.1:0-8557 GCA_031398015.1 Burkholderiaceae bacterium | reverse complement strand
GTCAAGCGACGCAGTGGCCAGGCTGTCAAACAGCGCATGGGTGGCCAGCCACTGCAGCGGGCCGGCATGGTGCAGGCTGAACCCTTCGGTCTCGAACAAGCAACGCACGGCATCCAGAAACGCCTGTGACGCGGCCTCGTCCAGCTGCAAGGCAGACGGCGGCGTCAAGCCCACCTGGTCGGTGCCCACATGCAGGTGCACCGGCGTCAGCAAGCCCCAGGGCTGGCTGGCGTCCAGGCCGAGTTCAGCGGCCAGGTGCGCGGCAAACGGCAGGTTGTTGTCTGGCGATGCGGGCCAGCCCCAGGCGGCGGCCAGCGCTTGTTCATGCGGCGGGTTCAGGCTGAGCGCATCGCTGCCCAGGCGCTGGCCTGGCTGCAGCGCCTGCAGCAGTTGTTGCAGATGCGGCAGCGCCAGGGTCAACAGGGCATGCCGGCCGGCGTCAGACACGGTGCCGGCAAAGGGGACGATCAGGTGCATGTGCGGCGGATTATCTCGGCCCGCCGCATGCCGCCGCCCGTCGCTTGGGGCCTGGCCCCGCTGTTAGCATCCCGCGCCTATGGTTTCCACCAATGTCGCCGGGCCCGCATGAACTGGCCCTATGAATGGCAGATCGGCTGGCGCTACACCCGCGCCGGCCGCAGCGGGCGGCGCAACGGCTTCATCTCCTTCATCTCGCTGGTGTCGATGCTGGGCATCGCGCTGGGCGTGGCGGCGTTGATCATCGTGCTCAGCGTGATGAACGGCTTCCAGAAGGAAGTGACCGACCGCATGCTCAGCGTGGTGGCGCATGTCGAGGTGTTCGACGCACAGGGCCAGGCGCTGCCCGATTGGCGCGCCACCGCAGCCGCCGCTCGCCAGAACCCCGCCGTGGTGGCGGCTGCGCCGTTCATCTCCATGCAATCGCTGATTGCCCGCGGCGACGAGATGCGTGGCGCGGTGGTGCGTGGCATCGACCCGGCTGAAGAAGCCAAGGTGACGCCGCTGGCCGCGCAACTGCAGGCCGGCCCGCTGGCACAACTGCAGGGCGGCGCCTGGCGCATCGTGCTGGGCAGCGAGCTGGCGCGCCAGTTGCGCGTGCGCAGCGGCGACAGCGTCACCCTGGTGGCGCCGGGCGGCCAGGTGACACCGGCCGGCACCGTGCCACGGCTGAAAAGCTTCACCGTGGCCGGCACCTTCGACGCCGGCCACTATGAATACGACAGCGGCCTGGCGCTGATCCATGTCGACGACGCCGCGCGCCTGTACCGGCTCGATGGCCCCAGCGGTGTGCAGCTCAAGCTGGCTGATTTGCACCAGGCCCGCGCGGTGGCACAGCAACTGGTGGGGGTCTTGCAGGCCAGTGGCCAAACCGGCTTGCTGGTGCGCGACTGGACCCGCACCAACCGCAACTGGTTCGACGCGGTGCAGCTGGAAAAGCGGCTGATGTTCATCATCCTCACGCTGATCGTGGCGGTGGCGGCGTTCAACCTGGTCAGCACGCTGGTGATGACGGTGACCGACAAACGCGCCGACATCGCCATCCTGCGCACGCTGGGCGCCAGCCCACGCTCGGTGATGGGCATCTTCGTGGTGCAGGGCGCGGCCAGCGGGGTGATCGGCACGCTGTCGGGCGTGGCCTTCGGCCTGCTGGTGGCGCTGAACATCGGCACCCTGGTGCCGGCGCTGGAGCGGCTGCTGGGCGTGGCCTTTCTGCCCGGCAGCATCTACGTGATCAACCGCATGCCGAGCGACCCACGCTGGGCCGATGTGCTGCCGATCACGCTGATCGCGCTGCTGCTGGCCTTCCTGGCCACGCTGTACCCCAGCTGGCGCGCCAGCCGCGTCAAACCCGCTGAAGCGCTGCGTTATGAGTGAGGCTGTGCTGCGCTGTGACGCGCTGGGCAAGCGCTTCACCGAAGGTGGCCTGGATGTGGCGGTGCTGCAGGATGTGGCGCTGACAGTGGCCGCCGGTGAAACCCTGGCCATCGTCGGCGCGTCGGGCTCGGGCAAGAGCACGCTGCTGCACCTGCTGGGCGGGCTGGACGCGCCCAGCGCCGGCCAGGTGTGGCTGATGGGCCAGGACCTGGCCACGCTGGCCCCGGCGGCATTGGGCCAGTGGCGCAACCAGCAGCTGGGCTTCGTCTACCAGTTCCACCACCTGCTGCCCGAGTTCAGCGCGCTCGACAACGTGGCCATGCCGCTGCGCATCCGCCGCGCCAGCGTGGCCGATGCGCAGGCCCAGGCGCAGCAGGCGCTGGCCGATGTGGGTTTGTCCGCCCGGCTGCAACACCGGCCGGCGCAGCTGTCGGGTGGTGAGCGCCAGCGGGTGGCCATCGCCCGCGCGCTGGTCACCCGCCCGGCCTGCGTGCTGGCCGATGAGCCCACCGGCAACTTAGACCGCAGCAGCGCCGACACCGTGTTCGGCCTGATGCTGCGGCTGGCGCAAGACCGCGGCACGGCGTTTGTGCTGGTCACCCATGACCACAGCCTGGCCGCGCGCTGCCAACGTGTGCTGCGGCTGGAGCAGGGCAGGCTGCTGTGAGCATCCACCGCTGGTGCAGCCGCTGGTGCAGCCGCTGAGGCAGCCGCGCTCTGCGGGTCTCGCCCGTTGACGCTGGCGCCGCTGCCACCAGACACTGCGCCGGGGAGTCCCTCCACTGGAGATGCAGATGCGGATGAATGTGATCGGGTCGGCGCTGGCAGCAATCGGCCTGTGCGCCAGCGTGGTGGTGGCGCAGGGCAATGCGCCACCGTTCGTGATCGAGGGCCGCGCTTTCGTCAACCAGGGCGCGTTCATCGCCGCCGGCCACCGCTGCGGCACGCCGCATGTCGATGACGAACGTGGCGCCGAGATCGACCGCCACATCGCCGCCAACCGGGGCGGTGCCGCTGCCAGCAAGCGCCCGGGCGAGCCACCGCCGCCGCCGGTGGTGACCGGCGGCACCATCGATGTCTATGTTCACGTGATCACCAACGCCAGTGGCGTGGGTGGGGTGACCCACGGCGAGATCAGCGGCCAGATCGGCGTGCTGAACAACGCCTTCGCCAGCACCGGCTGGTCGTTCCGGCTGGTGCAGACCACGGTCACCGCCAACAATGCCTGGTACACGATGACCCCGGGCAGCGTGGCCGAGCGCGAGGCCAAGGCCGCGCTGCGGCGCGGCACGGCGGCCAGCCTGAACATCTACCTGGCCAACATCGGCGACGGCTTGCTGGGCTGGGCCACCTTCCCGTCAGACTACGCGGCCGACCCGCAGCGCGACGGCGTGGTGGTGCTCACCAGCTCGCTGCCGGGTGGCTCAGCCGCGCCCTACAACCAGGGCGACACGGCCACCCATGAGGTGGGCCACTGGATGGGGCTGTACCACACCTTCCAGGGCGGCTGTGCGCGCAAGGACAGCGGCGGTGACCTGGTGGCCGACACCCCGGCCGAACGCTCGCCTGCCTTCGGCTGCCCGGTGGGGCGTGACAGCTGCACCGGCATTGCCGGGCTGGACCCGATCCGCAACTTCATGGACTACACCGACGACAGCTGCATGAACCAGTTCAGCGCCGCGCAGGATGTGCGCATGGACTCGGCGTATTCGGCCTACCGCCACGCCAGGTAGTCAGGGCGCGGCGGGCGGCTGCCAGTCCAGCAGCGGGTTGCGGCCGTCGCTGCAGACCCAGGCCGCCACCTTCAGCCCGGGGCGCAACTGGCCGGGGCGTGCCTCGATGTGCGCCCAGTCGCTGGCCTGAAAGGCTTGCCGGCGCAGCAGGAACCATGGCGCCGGGTTGTCACTGCCGGGGTGCAGGATGCGCAGCTGCTCGGTGCTGCCCCACTCGGTGTGGATGCTCAAGTCAGTGCGGCCGGTGCGGCGCTGCCAGCGCTGCACCGTGCCGGCATACAGCGTGAGCTGCTCGCGTGGGCAATCGGTGGCAGCCGGCGGCTGCACCCGGCGCGCTGAGCTGCTGGCCAAGGCCGCCTGGGCCCAGGCTGCAGCGCTGGCGCCGGCCACCAGGCACAGCAGCAGCGCCGCGCCGGCTACAGCACGCGGCCGAACCACCACACGCTGAGCGCCGCCGCCAGCACCACCAGCAGCGCGCCGGCAGCAGCAAACAGCGCGCTGACCTCGGTTTCCTTGGTTTCGACCACCAGCCGGCTGCTCAAGCCCTGGTAGACCTGCTTCAAGTCCTCGGCCGTGCCGGCGTAGAAGTAGTTGGCCCGCGTCACGGTGGAAATGGCCTTGAGCGTTTCTTCGTCCAGCTTCACCCGCATGCTCCAGCCCTCGAAGCCGATGGTCTCACCGGCCTTGGTGCCGATGCCCACGGTGTAGACCTTCACGCCACGCTCGGCTGCCATCTTGGCCGCCTCCAGCGGGTCAGGCCCGGTGGTGCGCTGGCCGTCGGTCAGCAGGATCACTGCCGCCGACGTGTAGCTGCCCGGCTCCACTGGCACGAAGGGTTTTTTCTCCTTCTTCTCCTCGGGCGAGGCCGGCATGGCGCGGGCGCCGGTGATCTGGCTCAGGTCGATGCCTTCATCCGGAAACAGCGTGGCCAACGACAGGATCAGGCCCGAGCCGATGGCGGTGGCGCGCTGCATCTGGAAGCGGTCGATCGCCGCCACCACGTCTTCACGGCTGACCGTGGGTGCCTGCACCACGGCCGCAGTGCCGGCAAAACTGACCACGCCGATGCGCACATTGCGCGGCAGGCCCGCCACGAAGGCCTTGGCCGCTTCTTGCGCCGCCACCATGCGGTTGGGCTTGACGTCAGTGGCGCGCATGCTGCCCGACACATCCATGGCCAGGATGATGGTCTGGTCACGCGCCGGCAACTTCAGCTTGACCACCGGCCGCGACGTGGCGAACAGCAGCAGGGCCAACGCCGCCAGCAGCAGCAGCGGCGGCACATGGCGGCGCCAGCCCGGGCCACTGCCCATTGCCTGGCGCACGATGGCCACGCTGGCCAGGCGCACGCTGTGCTTCTTGCGCCGCGCCAGCAGCGTCAGGTACATCAGCACCAGCGCCGGCAGCAGCAGCAGGCTCCACAGCCAGTCGGGCCACAGGATGGTCATGGATGGTGGTCCTTGGAATTCAGGCAGCGGTCGCAACGGCGGCAGCAGGGGCGCCGGCCATGCCTGGCGTTCGCAGGGCCGCCGGCAACCGGTGGCCGCTCACCGCGCGGGCGCGCTGCCGGCGCAGCGCCACATAGCGCAGCAGCGCGGCCAGCAGGTCGTCGTCGGTGGCCAGTTCCAGCACGTCGGCGCCGGCGCTGCCGAGTTGTGCACGCAGGGTTTCTTCATGCGCGCTGGCCAGGGCTTCAAAGCGCTGGCGGAAGCCCGCGTCCTGGGTGTCCACCAACAGTTGCTCGCCGGTCTCGGCGTCTTCCACCGTCAGCAGGCCGATGTCGGGCAGGGCCATCTCCAGCGGGTCGAGCAGGCGCACGGCCAGCACCTCATGGCGGCGCGCCAGCCGGCCCAGCGGCGTGGCCCAGCCGGGCTCGCTGATGAAATCGGACACCACGAACACCAGCGAGCGCCGCCGCACGATGCCCTCGGCCTGGGCCAGCAGTTCAGCCAGCCGGGTGGGGCGCGTTTTGGGCCCGCCCTGGCCCTTGGCCATGGCCGGCGGCCGGCGCAAGCGCGCCAGCAATTGCAGCACCTGCATGCGGCCCAGGCCGGGCGGCAGCACTTGCAGGCGCTGGCGCTCATCGGCGGCGTTGGGGTGGTACAGGATCGCGCCCACCCGGTTGCCCCGCCGGGTGAGCAAGCGCGCCAGCGCGGCGACAAAACCCTCGCTCAGACCCAGCTTGGTCTGTGTGCCCGAGCCGAAATCGACACTGCCCGACAGATCCAGCAAGAACCAGGCCGACAGCTCGCGGTCTTCGGTGAACTGGCGCACATGCGGCAGTTGCAGCCGGGCGGTGACGTTCCAGTCGATGTGGCGCACATCATCACCATGCTGGTATTCACGCAGGTCGGCCAGGTCGAGCCCTGCGCCGCGCCACAGCGTGCGGTGGTCGCCCTGCAGCAGGCCGTCGAGCCGGCGCAGCACTGTCCATTCCAGGCGGTGCAGCAGTGGTTCGGCAGCGCTGTGATGGGTTGTGCGTTCGGCCACGGTGGTCAAGTGCTTTGGTGCTGCATCGGCTTGTCGGGCAAGGGCAGCTTGGCCATCACCTTGGCGATCAGCGCATCGGCGCTCAGCCCTTCGGCCAGCGCTTCATAGCTGAGCACCAGGCGGTGGCGCAGGCAGTCGGCGGCCAGGTCGCCCAGGTCTTCAGGCAGCACATAGCTGCGCCCGCGCATGAAGGCCAGCGCGCGGCCGGCTTCGACCAGCGCGATGCTGGCGCGCGGGCTGGCGCCGTAGCTCAGATACTTGGCCAGGTCGGCCAGGCCGTGTTTGTCGGGCCGGCGGGTGGCGCCCACCAGCTTGACCGCGTACTGGATCAGGCTGGGGTCGACATAGACCTGGCGGCAGGCCTGCTGCAGCTCGGCCAGCTGGCTGGTGCTGGCGACAGCCGCAGCGGCAATGGGCGGGCCGATCACCCGCTCGACGATGACGAATTCTTCGTCGTCGCTGGGGTAATCGACCAGCACCTTCATCATGAAGCGGTCGACTTGCGCCTCGGGCAGCGGGTAGGTGCCTTCGGTCTCGATCGGGTTCTGGGTGGCCATCACGATGAATGGCAAGGGCACCTTGTGGGTTTCGCCGGCAATCGTGACCTGGCGCTCCTGCATCACTTCGAGCAGCGCGCTCTGCACCTTGGCGGGGGCGCGGTTGATCTCGTCGGCCAGCAGCAGGTTGGCAAACACCGGGCCCAGCGTGGTGCCGAAATCACCGGTCTTCTGGTTGTAGATGCGGGTGCCCACCAGGTCGGCCGGCACCAGGTCGGGCGTGAACTGGATGCGCTTGTAGCTGCCGCGCAGCGTGGCCGCCAGGGTGCGCACCGTCAGCGTCTTGGCCAGGCCCGGCACGCCTTCAACCAGCAGGTGGCCCTGGGCCAGCAGTGCCACCATCACGCGTTCAAGAAACCGGTCTTGCCCCACCACCACACGCTTGACCTCGTAGAGGATGCGCTCCATCAGCTGCGATGTTTCCTGGGGGATCGTGGTGGCTGTGTTCATGCGCTGGGCGGGTGGTGGTTGGCGGCAGAGCTGGCGTGCTCAGAACGGCGGCAGGCCGGCACCGGCGGCGGCGTTTTCGATCGGCACTGCAAAGCCGATACCGATGAAGGTGCGCTGCTGGTTGGGGTTCATGATGGCGGTGACGATGCCCACCACATGGCCGTCCATGGTGATCAGCGGCCCGCCCGAATTGCCGGGGTTGGCGGCGGCGTCGAACTGGATCAGGTTGGTGAGGATGCGTTTGCCCTCGGGTGAGCGGAACTCACGCTTCAGGCCTGAGACCACGCCCTGCGATGCCGACGGCCCGATGCCGAACGGGAAGCCCACCGCCATCACCGCCTCACCCGGCGCCAGGCCGCTGGTCGAGCGCATGGTGGCGGCATGCAGGTCGTCGGGGATGGTGAGTGCCTGCAGCACGGCCAGGTCGTTCTCGCGCTGCAGGTTCACCACCTTGGCCTCGCTCTGGCTGCCGTCGGCAAAGGTGACGGTGATGCGCGCCGCGCCTTCGACCACATGCAGGTTGGTCAGGATCAGGCCCTTGTCGACGATGACCACGCCGGTGCCCACGCTGCGGCCTTCATGCGGGTCGGTCTCGTCGGGCGCAGGGGCGGGGGCGGGTGATGCGGGCTTGCCGGGTTTGGCCAGCTTGCTGGTGGTCTGCAACGGTGCCGATGCGGCCTCGGGCGGCTCACCAACCACCCGCACCACCGATGGCAGCACCGCCTGGTAGGCCGCCAGGCCTGCGGCCTGCAGCGGCTCTTTGGCAAAGGCCTCGCGCAGCGCGCCGTCGATCTGGTCGATCGACAAAGGCCGCTGCACCTTGGCCGTCCAGGCGGGCCAGCCGGCGACGGCCAGTGTTGCCAGCAGGCCCAGCGCCCACAGCCAGCGTTCATGGCGCTGCAGGCGTTGGCGCCAGGTGCTGGGCGGCGCTGTGGTGGGCGCCGTGATGTTGCCACTGGCAGCAGCATCCGCCAGCGCGTTGGCAGCGGCGGGCGCGGGGCTGTTGCTGCGGGCTGGGGATCGGCTGTAGAGCACAGGGCGGGCCATCGTCAGCGGCTCCGGCAACCGCCAACTGGCTGCCCGGTTTCACGGTATCACGGCTCCCCTGGCTCTGCAGCAGCCGGCGGCATCGCCCTGCCTCTTGAGAAACAAAACTTCCCGCGATTCGAGATGTGGCGCTCTGCCCACCGACGCGACCGGGAGTCGTTGGCGGCCGGGCGCTGCACGCGATCAGCCGAGCAGCAAGCCCGAGGCCGTGGGGTCGTTCAGGACTTGGCACGCGAACACACGAACCAGAACGCGGCATGCGCAAGATGGTGCCCGCGCCTCGCCTGCCAAGCCCTGCCCGACCCCACGACCTCGACCTTGTGCAAGCAGTTGTGGACTTCGGCGAACTGAACCCCCAACTGACTTGGCGCCAGCCGCAGCGCGCCACGGCGGCATGCGCCTGCAAGCAGTGCGCAGCAGCACGAC
>JANNMP010000426.1:0-16401 GCA_031398015.1 Burkholderiaceae bacterium | reverse complement strand
GGCGATGGACCTGGAAGGACGCATCACCTATGTGAATCCGGCCTTCTGTGCGATGACCGGGTTCGCCGACGACGAACTGATCGGCCGCTGGCCGCCCTTCCCCTATTGGCCGCCCGACCGCATCGAGGAGAACACGCGTCTGCTGCAGCAGGAACTGCAGGGGCGCAGCCCCGCCGGAGGCGTCGAGATCCGCATCATGCGCAAGGACGGCATGGTGTTCGACGCGCGCATGTACGTCTCGCCGCTGATCGACTCGAAGGGTCACCAGACCGGCTGGATGACCTCGATGACGAACATCACCGAGGCCAAGCGCATCCGAGACCAGCTCACCGCCTCGCATGAGCGATTCACCACGGTGCTCGAAGGTCTGGAGGCGGCGGTGTCGGTGTTGTCGGTGCAGCAAGGTGAGCTGCTGTTTGCCAACCGCAGCTACCGGCTGTGGTTTGGCGCCGATGCGCGAGGCCATGCCTTGCTGGCCAGCGGCGCGGTGCCCAATGCCGACATCGCGGCAGCCGACTTGATCGGCCACGATGACGAAGACAGCCTGTCGGGCCTGCCCACCGAAGAGCTGACCGGCCTGGGTGCCAACCCACGCGAGGTCTATGCCGCCCAGCTCGACAAATGGTTCGACGTGCGCGCGCGCTACCTGCAGTGGACCGATGGCCGCCTGGCACAGATGCTGATTGCCACCGACGTGACCGGCCGCCGCCGCGCCGAAGAGCTGGCCGCGCAACAGGCGGAGAAAGCCCAGGTCAGCAGCCGGCTGATCACCATGGGCGAGATGGCCAGCTCGGTGGCGCATGAGCTGAACCAGCCGCTGACGGCCATCACCAATTACTGCAACGGCATGGTCAGCCGGGTCAAGGCCGAGACCATCGACACTGCCGCCTTGCTCACCGCGCTGGGCAAGACCGCCAAGCAGGCCGAGCGCGCCGGCCAGATCATCCACCGCATCCGCGCGTTCGTGAAAAAAAGCGAGCCGCAGCGCCTGCCCACCCAGGCCCGGGTGATCGTGGACGAGGCGGTGGAACTGGCCAGCATCGAACTGCGGCGGCGCAACGTGGCCATCCACCACTACGTGGCCCAGCGCCTGCCCGATTTGCAGTGCGACCCGATCCTGATCGAGCAGGTGCTGCTGAACCTGCTGAAGAACGCCGCCGAGGCCATCGATTCAGCCAAGCTGCCCAGCGCGCGGCGCCACATCGAGCTGCGGGTGATCCCGCGCCACACTGCCGATGAAGGCGGCGTGGTGGAGTTTGCCGTCACCGACATGGGCCCTGGCCTGCCCGACGAAGTGATCGCGCGGCTGTACGAGGCGTTCTTCTCGACCAAGCCCGAAGGCATGGGCATCGGCCTGTCACTTTGCCGGTCGATTGTGGAGAGCCACCGGGGCCGGATCAAAGCGCAAAACCTCTACAATGGCAATTCCGTGACAGGGTGTCGATTTGCCTTCACCCTGCCGGTTGACACCACCGCGCGGCATGATGAAACACCGCTGCCCCATCGCCCTGATGACGCAGCGCGCAACACCGGCCTGACAGCCGACAAATCAGCCGACAACGCAGCCGGCAACACCGCCGACAAGCCCACTGACAACGCCATCGACAACGCGGCCGCCGCCAAAACCACCCCATGAGCCTGATTCCCAAGAAGGGCACGGTCTATGTCGTCGATGACGACGAGGCCGTCCGTGATTCGCTGCAGTGGTTGCTTGAAGGCAAGGACTACCGCGTCAAGTGTTTTGACTCAGCTGAATCCTTCCTCTCCCGCTTTGATCCACGCGAGGTGGCCTGCCTGATCGCCGACATCCGCATGGACGGCATGAGCGGCCTGGAACTGCAAGACCGCCTGCTCGAGCGCAAGAGCCCGCTGCCGGTGGTCTTCATCACCGGCCATGGTGATGTGCCGATGGCCGTGACCCCGATGAAGAAGGGCGCGATGGATTTCATCGAAAAACCCTTCAAGGAAGAAGAGCTGATCGCGCAGGTCGAGCGCATGCTCGACCAAGCCCGCAGCGCTTTCAGCCAGCACCAGGAGCAGGCCAGCCGCGATGCCCTGCTCAGCCGCCTGACCACCCGTGAGGCGCAAGTACTTGAGCGTATCGTCGCCGGCCGGTTGAACAAGCAGATTGCCGACGACCTGGGCATCAGCATCAAGACGGTGGAGGCGCACCGCGCCAACATCATGGAGAAGTTGAACGCCAACACCGTGGCTGACCTGCTGAAGATCGCCCTGGGTGCCAACAGCGCCGCTGCCAGTGCGGCCAAGGCCTGAGCGTCGTCGCCCGAGCCAACCGCGCCACGTTCCCCACCAGGCCGCTGCCAACCAGCGGCCTGCGTTGTTTCTGAAGGACTGTTCGCATGCCAGCCCAACTGATCAGCGGCACTGCACTGTCAGCGCAAATGCGCGCCGATGTGGCGCTGCGCGCCGCTGCGCTCAGCGCGCGTGGTGTGGTGCCTGGCCTGGCCGTGATCCTGGTGGGCGATGACCCGGCATCGGCGGTGTATGTGCGCAACAAGGTCAAGGCCTGCGCCGAGGCCGGCCTGCATTCGGTGCTGGAAAAGCACCCTGCCACGCTGACCGAAGCCGAGCTGCTGGCGCGGGTGCGCTCGCTCAATGCCGACCCCAGCATCCACGGCATCCTGGTGCAGATGCCGCTGCCCAAGCACATCAACCCGCTGAAAGTCATCGAGAGCATCGCCACGGCCAAGGATGTGGATGGCTTCTCGGTGCACAGCGCCGGCGCGCTGCTCACCGGCGGCCCCGGCCTGCGCCCGGCCACGCCCGCTGGCTGCATGAAGCTGATCGAAGCCACCGGCGTTGACCTGCGTGGCAGGCATGCGGTGGTGGTCGGCCGCAGCAACACGGTGGGCAAGCCGATGGCCCTGCTGCTGCTGGCGGCCAATGCCACTGTCAGCATCTGCCACAGCGCCACACCTGATCTGGCGCGCTTCACCCAGTCAGCGGACGTGCTGGTGGCAGCAGTCGGCCGGCGCAACACCGTCACCGCCGGCATGGTCAAGCCCGGCGCCATCGTCATCGACGTCGGCATGAACCGCATTGCAGACGGTGAGCCAGGCGCCGGCAAGCTGTGTGGCGATGTCGATTTCGCCGCTGTCAGCCAGGTGGCGGGCTGGATCACGCCGGTGCCCGGCGGCGTGGGGCCGATGACGATCACCATGCTGCTGGCCAACACACTGGAAGCGGCAGAACGCGCCACCACCTGAGCTGCTGGCCTGGTCCCACCCGGCCCGAGCCAGCAGCACAATCTGACACCTGCAGCCACAAGCTGTATTGACGAGCCAGGTTCATGCACACCGCCATGCGCACCGCCATGCACACCACCACGCACACCCCCATGCACGACCCCATGCACGACCCTGTTCACAACCCCCTGCTTGCAGCCACGCCCCTGCCCGCCTTTGCCGCCATCGCCCCGGAGCACCTGGGCCCGGCACTCGACGTGCTGCTGCCCGAGGCCGAAGCCGCCCTGGAGCGTGCCGTCAGCGCCGAGGTGCCGGCCGACTACGGCGCGTTGTCGGCGGTGCTGGACGTGCCGCTGGAACGTTTGTCGCGCGCCTGGGCCGCCGCCAACCACTTGAACGCGGTGGCCAACACACCGGCGCTGCGCGAGGCCTACAACGCCAACCTGGCGCGGGTCACCGATTTCCACACCCGCCTGGGTGCCGACGAGCGCCTGTATGCCAAATACAAGGCCGTGGCAGCCAGCCCCGCCGCTGCCACGCTGGCGCCGGCCCGGGCCCAGGCCCTGGCCTATGCGATGCGTGATTTCGTGCTGTCGGGCGCCGAGTTGCAAGGCGCAGCGCGGGAACGTTTTGCCGCCATCCAGGAGCGCAGCGCCGAGCTGGCCCAGCTGTACGGCGAGCATGTGCTCGACGCCACCGATGGCTTCAGCCTGGACGTGCCGGCCGACCGACTGGGCGGCGTGCCGGACGACGTGCGCCAGCAGACCGCCGAGGCTGCGGCGTCGGCAAGCGCGGGCGGCCACCGCCTCAGCCTGCACATGCCGGTCTACTTGCCGGTGATGCAGTACGCCACCGACCGCGCCTTGCGCGAGCAGCTGTACCGCGCCTATGCCACCCGTGCCAGCGAGCTGGGCCCCACTGAGCGCGACAACTCGGGCCTGATGACCGAGCTGCTGCAGTTGCGCCAGGAAGAAGCCGCCCTGCTCGGCCAGCCCAGCTATGCACATCTGTCGCTGGTGCCGAAGATGGCCGAGTCGCCGGCGCAAGTGACGGCGTTCCTGCGTGACCTGGCGCAGCGCGCCCGGCCGCATGCCGAACGTGACCTGGCCGAGTTGAAGGCCTTTGCCGCCGACACGCTGGCCCTGCCTGATCTGCAGACCTGGGACCAGGCCTACGCTGCCGAGAAGCTGAAGGAGGCGCGCTTTGCCTTCAGCGAGCAAGAGGTCAAGCAATACTTCACCGAGCCCAAGGTGCTCGACGGCCTGTTCCACATCATCGAGACGCTGTTTGCGGTGCGCATCCGCCCCGATGTGGCCGAGGTCTGGCACCCCAGCGTGCGCTTCTACCGCATCGAGCGGCCGCGCAGCGGTGAGCACATGGCCGACAGCGCACCCGAGCTGGTCGGCCAGTTTTATCTGGACCCGTACGCCCGCCCGGGCAAGCGCCCCGGCGCCTGGATGGACGTGGTGCGCGGCCGCTGGCAACGCCCTGACGCATTGGGTCTGCAAACCCCGGTGGCGCACCTGGTGTGCAATTTCGCTGCGCCCGTGGGCCAGGTCGGCGGCAAAGACCGGCCGGCATTGCTGACCCATGACGATGTGATCACGCTGTTCCATGAGTTCGGCCATGGCCTGCACCACATGCTGACCCGGGTTGATGAGCTGGCGGTGGCCGGCCTCTCGGGCGTGGAATGGGACGCGGTCGAGCTGCCCAGCCAGTTCATGGAGAACTTCTGCTGGGAATGGGGCGTGCTGTCGCGCATGACAGCGCATGTGGACACCGGTGAGCCGCTGCCGCGCGCGCTGTTTGATCGCATGCTGGCCGCCAAGAACTTCCAGAGCGGGCTGCAGACGCTGCGCCAGATCGAGTTTTCATTGATCGACATGCGCCTGCATGGCGAGGCCGATGCAGCGCAGCGCATCCAGTCGGTGGTCGATGAAGTGCGCGATGAAGTAGCGGTCAACCCGGCACCGGCGTTCAACCGCTTCCAGCACAGCTTCTCGCACATTTTTGCCGGTGGTTATTCGGCCGGTTACTACAGCTACAAATGGGCCGAGGTGCTGTCGGCCGATGCCTTTGCCGCGTTTGAAGAGCAAGGTGTGTTCAACCCCGAGGTGGGCCAACGCTTCCGGTGCGAGATTCTGGAAGCCGGTGGCAGCCGCCCGGCGATGGCCAGCTTCAAGGCCTTTCGCGGCCGTGAACCCAGCATCGACGCGCTGCTGCGCCACCAGGGAATGGGCTGAATTCGCCACACCGCAGCGCCGTTGAATCGGCTAGATTCGTGGCCATGCAAGCTTGCCACCAACTGCCCCGACCGCTGGTTCTGGTGCTGACCCTGGCCGCCGCTGCCGCCACCGCCTTGCCGGCAGCAGCGCAGTTCAAGGTGGTGGGGCCCGACGGCAAGATCACTTACACCGACCGGCCGGTGGCGCCGCCACCGGGTGGCCAGGTGCAGCCGATGCGCGCTGGCGCGGTCGCTGCTGCGGCACCGGGCAATGCCGCGCTGCCACTGGAATTGCGCGGCGTGGTCACACGCTTTCCGGTCACCCTCTACACCAGTGCTGATTGCCCACCCTGCGACAGCGGCCGGGCCTTGCTGCAGCAGCGTGGCATCCCGTATGCCGAGCGCAGCGTGGCCAGCGACGACGACATTGCCGCCTTGCTGCGCTTGAGCGGTGGCCGCACCGTGCCGGCTGTCACCGTGGGTGGCCAGGCGCTGCGGGGGTTTCTCGACACCGACTGGCACGGCACGCTCGACCTGGCCGGCTATCCGAAGGAGTCGAGGCTGCCACGCGGCTGGTCGGCCAGCCAGGCCACGCCGCTGGTGGCGCGTGCGCCAGTGGCCGACCCCGCTGCGGCGCCTGCACCCACGGCAGCGCGTGCGCCAGTGGCAGCCGACCCGGCGCCGCCCAGCGGCATCCGGTTCTAGCCCCCCGGCGGAGTCTGCGCCGCCGCCTCTGCCGCAAACACCCGGCGCAGGCCGTGCACCGCCCAGCTGCCGCCGGCCACCGCCGCGCCCATCAGCCAGAACACCGCGCCTGGCCCCAGTGCAGTGCCAGCCAGGCCAAAGGCCAGCGGCATCACGCTGCTGCTGAAGTTGATCGTCATCGAGCGCAGCGCAATCGCCTCACCGTGGCGGTGGGCCGGTGTCATGTGGTGCAGCGTGCTCATGATCATCGGCTGCACCGCGCCCAGCGCCAGGCCCAGCAGCGTGGCGCAGCCGGCCATCAGCCAGGGTGTGCCGGCCAGCGGGTAGACGGCAAACACAGCGGCCGTCATCACCATGGCGCTGCGCAGCACCGTCACCTCCTGCAGGCGGTGCGCCACCAGCGGAATGGCGAACCGCACCACGGTGACAGCCGCCGTGAAGACGCCCAGCACCAGGCCGATGGTGCTGGCGTTGTAGCCGCGTGCATGGCCCAGCACCGGCACGGCAAAGCTGTGCACGTCCCAGCTGGCCGAGAGCAGCCAGTTGATGAACAGCAGGCGCTTGAGGCCCGGCGTGGCCAGCAAGGCCCAGCGGCTGGTGCCTGGCGGCCGGCTGGCGGGCGCTGCAGCCCGCGCCATCTGTGGGATCTGGCCCATCACCCACACCGCCACCAGCGGCATCGCCAGCAGCACGCCGTAAGCAGCGGCGAAGCCCCCGGCGTCGATCAGGAAGCCGGCAGTCACCGGCCCCAGCACATTGGCGCCCGAAAATGCCATGCCCAGCCAGCTGAACACCCGCAGCCGCTCGGTGCTGGTCTGCGCCAGCAGGCCGGCAGCGCGCAGCACCACGATCACACCCACATTGGTGCCAGCGCCCGACGCGGCCGCGCCCAGGCATTGCAGGCCGAATTGCCACCAGCCTGATGCAAAGCTGGCGGCCAGCGCGCAGCCCACGCCGAACAAGCTCAAGACCACCGCCAGGCGCTGCGGCCGGTGGTAGCCATGGCGGTCGGCCATGCGGCCGGCG
Source organism: Burkholderiaceae bacterium (assembly GCA_031398015.1). Taxonomy (GTDB): domain Bacteria; phylum Pseudomonadota; class Gammaproteobacteria; order Burkholderiales; family Burkholderiaceae_C; genus Pseudaquabacterium. The sequence goes on along the minus strand of JANNMP010000426.1, from coordinate 9,240 downwards.
GGCATGGCGATGAGCACTGGCAACGCGGCGAACAGCGCCAGCAGCAGGCCCACCGTCCAGGCGCTGTGGCCGGCCTGCAATGCCTGCAGCGGTGCCGCCATGCGCTGGCCGGCCATGGCGCTGTGCAGCGCAATCTGGCCGGCCATCAGCAGCACCAGCGCACGGGTGGTGCCGGGGGCGGCGTGGGTGCCGGCAGGGGTGTGGCCCATCAACCGGGCCCGGCCTCGTCGTCGGCCAGCGTTTCGCTGCCGGGCTCGTCTGCCGCATCGGCCAGCGTGCCCGGCAGCAACTGCTGGGCGCGGTGCTCGGGCAAAAACTCGACTGTGCGCAGCTGGCGCGCCATGGCACGGCTGCGGGTTTCGGCCTGGTCGATGCTGCGGCTGGCTTCATCGAGCTTTTTCTTGGTCTTGGCCAGCACGTCGCCAAACTTGCCGAACTCGGTTTTCACCGCACCCAACACCTCCCACACTTCGGCGCTGCGCTGCTCCAGCGCCAGGGTGCGAAAGCCCATCTGCAGGCTGGTGAGGGTGGCCAGCAAGGTGGTGGGCCCGGCCAGCGTGATCTTGTGTTCGCGCTGCAGCGCCTCCATCAGGCCGGGGCGGCGCAGGGCCTCGGCATACAGGCTTTCAGTGGGCACGAACAGGATCGCGAAATCGGTGGTGTGGGGCGCGGCGATGTATTTGCTGCGGATGGTCTTGGCTTCGAGCCGGAACTGGTTCTCCAGCGCCTTGCCTGCCGCGTCCACCGCCGGCACATCGGCGCGCTCCTGGGCATCGAGCAGGCGCTCGTAGTCCTCACGCGGAAACTTCGCGTCGATGGGCAGCCACAGCGGCGTGCTGCCTGCGCTGCCCCCACCCACCTGGCGCCCCGGCAGGCGGATCGCAAACTCCACCCGCGCGCCGCTGCCGGGCACGGTTTCCACGTTGGCCGCGTACTGCTCGGGCGTGAACACCTGCTCCAGCAGGCCGGCAAGCTGCACCTCGCCGAAGACGCCGCGGCTTTTCACATTTGTCAGCACGCGGTTGAGCGAGCCCACGTCGCGCGCCAGGGTCTGCATCTCGCCCAGGCCTTTGTGCACCTGCTCCAGGCGCTCGGCCACTTGCTTGAAGCTCTCGCCCAGGCGCTGTTCCAGCGTGGCGTGCAGTTTTTCGTCGACTGTGGCGCGCATCTGCTCGAGCTTGGCCTCGTTGCCCTGCTGCAGCAACGCCAGGCGGCCATCGACCACCTGGCGCACCTCGGCCAGGCGGCGCTCGTTGGCCTCGCCCAGGGTTTTCAACTGCTCGGTGAGCGTGCTGCCCAGGCGCTGCAAGGCATCTGCCTGGCTGTCGGCCTGGCGCTTGAGGGCGCTGTCCTGCGCCTCACGCGCGGCCTGGCCTTGGCTTGCCAGCTGGCTGCCGGCCTGCTGCAGTGATGCCACCACCTGCTGCTGCAGCGTGGCCAGCTGGGTGCGGAAGCTGTCGAGCTGCTCGTTCTGGGTGCGCGCCACATCGCCGCTTTGCGCCAGCAGGGTCTGCTGCACCGTGGCCAGCGTGGCCTGCAGCTCGCTGCGGCTGGCACGGGCGCTGTCTTGCAGCTCGGCGCGCAAGTCACGGGCATGGCGCTCGGCCTGTTCGCGCTGGGCGTCTGCAGCGCCTGGGTCGGCCCCGCGAAAGGCCAGCCACAGCATCAGCAACAGGTTCAAACCCGCCAGCACCAGCAGCGCTGGCCACCACCATTCAGTCATGGCGCAATTGTCTCAGGCCGCCTGTTGCGCCAAGCCAGGCGCCAAAGCACGACAGGCCTGCGGCATTGCTGCCGCAGGCCTGTTGCGTGGCTGGCCGACGCTCAGGCCTTGGCCAGGTTCTCCGCCGAGAACGGCATCGCCCGCAGCCGCTTGCCGGTGGCGGCGAACACCGCGTTGCCCACCGCCGGGCCGATCAGCGCCGTGGCGGGCTCGCCAATGCCACCGGGCTTTTCGCTGCTCTTGACCAGCACGATGTCGATGGCCGGCGCCTCATGGCTGCGGGTGACCCGGAAGCCGTCGAAGTTGCGCTGCTGCACCCGGCCCTTGTCGACCGTGATCTCGCCCCACAGCACACCCGACAGGCCGAAGATGATGCTGGACTCGATCTGCGCTTCCACCGTGTCGGGGTTGACCATCAGACCCAGGTCGGCCACCACCGTGACCTTGTGCACCACCGGCTCGCCGTTCTTCACCGACACCTCGGCCACCTGGGCCATGTAGGTGTCATAGCCCTCCATCAGCGCCACGCCGCGAAAGCGCCCGGCTGGTGCCGGTGTGCCCCAGCCGGCCTTGGCCGCCGCCTGCTTCAGCACATTGGCCATGCGCGGCTGGCTGTCCAGCAGCGACAGCCGGTAGGCCACCGGATCCTTGCCGGCGGCGGCGGCGCATTCATCGATGAATGTCTCGTTGGCAAAGGCGTTCATGTTGTGGCTGACCGCACGCCAGTAGCCCACGCGCACACCGGCGTCATGCTTGACCACGTCCTGCCGGATGGCGGGGATGGCATACAGCGGCGTGGCGGCTTCAGTGATCAGGCCGTCGGGGGCTTCTGGCGGCAGGTTGAACACCCGGCCGGTGACCGACTGCGACGCCACGCGCCAAGTCATCGCGGTGGGTTTGCCATCGGCGCCAATGGCCGCAGCGATCTGGTGCACCCCCAGCGGCCGGTAATAGTCGTGGGTCATGTCGTCTTCACGGCTCCACACCAGCTTGACCGGCTTGTTGGGAACCGCCTTGGCGATCAGTGCGGCCTGGATGATGTAGTCGAAATCGATGCGCCGCCCGAAGCCACCGCCCAGGAAGGTGTTCTCCACGGCCACGTTCTCGGGCTTCAGGCCCAACAGCTTGGCCACTGCGCCTTGCACCGCATCGGGCCACTGCGTGGGCCCAACCATGTGGATGCGGTCGCCTTCGAAGTGGGCGGTGTAGTTCATCGGCTCCATCGGCGCATGGGCCAGGTTCTGCGTGCGGTACTCGGCGCGCACCACCTTGCTGGCAGCCGCAACGGCCGCGTCGGCGTCGCCCTCTTTCTTGTGCGGGATCGGCTTGCCCGAGGCCAACGCCGCCTGCGTGCCGGCAAACATCGCGGCTGTGCTCAGGTTGGCGTTGGCGCCGTCGTCCCACTGCACTTGCAGCTTCTTGCGTGCCTGCACCGCATGCCAGTAGGTGTCGGCCACCACGGCCACGCCGTCGGGGAGCTGCACCACGTCAATGACGCCCTTGGACGCCTTGGCGGCAGCGCCGTCAAAGCTCTTGAGCGTGCCGCCCTGCACCGGCGCCATTTCCAGGCTGGCGTAGACCATGCCGGGCAGCTTGACATCGATGCCGAAACGCGCCGTGCCGTTGACCTTGGCGGGTGTGTCCAGCCGCGTGGTCTTCTTGCCGACGATGCGGAACTGGCTCGGGTCTTTCATCGCCGGCTTGTCGGGCACCGGGATGCGCGAGGCGTCATCGGCCAGCTGGCCGTAGGTCGCCTTCAGGCCCCTGGGGCCGGTGACGATGCCGTTTTCGGCCTTGAGTTGTGCCGCCGGTACGTTCCACTTGTTGGCGGCGGCGGTGACCAGCATCTCGCGCACCTGGGCACCGGCCAGGCGCAGCTTGTCGTAGCCCTCGCGCACCGATGTGGAGCCCCCGGTGAGTTGCAGGCCGAAGATCAGCGCGTTGCCGTATGCCTTGCCAGGTGGCGCGAACGCCACATTCACTTTCTGGATGTCGACGTTCAACTCCTCGGCAATCAACATCGGCATGCTGGTGTACACACCCTGCCCCATCTCGGCGCGGGCCGAGATCAGGGTGATGGTGTTGTCGTCGGCGATGTGCACCCAGGCGCTGGGCGTGTGCAACAGGCCTGCGGCCTGCACCGGGCCGGCAGCGGGCAATGCCACGCCGAGCATGAGGCCGCCGCTGAACGTGCCCGATGCCTGCAGGAAGCCGCGGCGCGAGGTGTTGGTGGTGGTGGTGGTGGTGGTGGTGGTGGTCATGGCGTGCCCCTCAGGCCTTGGCGCCGCGCATTTCGGCGGCAGCGGTCTTGATGGCGGCGCGCACCCGCACATAAGTGCCACAGCGGCAGATGTTGCCGGCCATCGCAGCGTCGATCTGCTCGTCAGTGGGGTTCTTGTTCGTCGACAACAGCGCGGCCGCGCTCATCAGCTGGCCGCTCTGGCAGTAGCCGCATTGCGGCACGTCGTGCTTGATCCAGGCCTTTTGCAGCGGGTGGTTGTTGCTGCGCGACAGGCCCTCGATGGTGGCCACCTGCTTGCCGGCCACGCTGCCCAGCGGGGTGGAGCACGAGCGCACCGGTTGCCCGTCCACATGCACGGTGCAGGCGCCGCACAGCGCCGCGCCGCAGCCGAACTTGGTGCCGGTCATGCCGATTTCGTCGCGGATCACCCACAGCAGCGGGGTGTCGGGTTCAGACGCCGCCGTCACGGCCTTGCCATTGATCTTGAAGCGGGTGCTCATGGGTGTGTCTCCTCGTGGCGGTTAACTCGCGAACTGCGCGTGCGCGGTGATGGTGACGGCAGCGCCGCACCCGCGCCGAGAGGGCAAACCCGCGCCCGTTGCGGGCTGACACAAGCCGGCTGCGCCAAGCTGGGTCAGCGTGGGGGCAACACCAACGCGTCAGCGCAGCGGCAACACCTGCGGGTTCAGCGCTGTCGGCGGCGTGCCACCGCTCAGCGCCGCCACCAGGTTGGCCGCAGCCAGGTCGGCCATCGCGCGCCGGGTGGCCAGGCTGGCGCTGGCGATGTGCGGCGTCAGCACCACATTGGGCAGCGCCAGCAGGCCGGGGTGGACTGCGGGTTCGCCCTCGAACACATCCAGCCCGGCGGCGGCGATGCGCCGGTGCTTGAGCGCTTGCGCCAGCGCAGCGTCATCAACCACACCACCGCGGGCAATGTTGGTCAGCGTGGCGCTGGGCTTCATCAGCGCCAGCTCGGCCGCGCCCACCAGGTGGTGCGATGCCGGGCTGTAGGGCACCACGATCACCAGATGGTCAGCCTCGCGCAGCAGCGCCGGCAAATCCAGCCAGCGCGCACCCAGTTGCTGCTCGGTGGCCGCATCGAGCCGGCTGCGGTTGTGATAGACCACCCGCATGCCAAAGCCCAGCGCGCCACGGCGGGCAATGGCCTGGCCGATGCGGCCCATGCCCAGCACGCCCAGCGTGGCGCCGTGCACATCGGCGCCGGCAAACATGTCATAGGACCAGTGCGTCCATCGGCCGGCGCGCAAGAAGTGTTCGGCCTCGGTGATGCGGCGGGCGCTGGCCAGCATCAGCGCAAAGCCGAAATCGGCGGTGGTTTCGGTCAGCACGTCGGGTGCGTTGCTGACCAGCACGCCCGCTGCCGTGCAGGCAGCCAGGTCGATGTTGTTGTGGCCCACGGCCATGCTGCACACCGCGCGCAGCTGTGGGCAGGCGGCCAGCAGCGCCGCGTCAATGCGCGGCGCGCCTGCCACCAGCAAGCCTGCTGTGCCGTGGGCACGGGTGGCCAGGGCGCCGGCTGTCCAGTCGATGTGGCTGGCGGTGCCGCAAGGCGCGTCCACCTCAAAGTGCTGTGCCAGGCCGGCCAGCACCTCGGCAAACAGCGGGATCGTGACCAGCACGCGGGGTTTGGCAGCGGCCATGTCAGTACCGCCCGGCCGCTGCGAAGGGACTGAACGCCCCCTCGGCTGGCAGCGAGCGAAGCGAGCGTGGGGGTCGCATTTCAGCGCATCCAGATGAAGGTCAGCACCACGAACAGCGGCAGCAGCACGGCGCATGACCAGGCCATGTAGCCGATAAAGCTGGGCATGCGAATGCCCCGGTCTTCAACAATGGCCTTGACCATGAAGTTGGGCGCGTTGCCGATGTAGCTGTTGGCGCCCATGAACACCGAGCCGGCAGAAATGGCTGCAAGCGTGGTGGCCAGCGGGCCCATCAGCGTGGCGGCGTCGCCTCCGGCCAGGTTGAAGAACACCAGGTAAGTCGGCGCGTTGTCCAGGAACGACGACAGCACGCCCGAGAACCAGAAGTAGGCCCACGGCAATGGCTGACCATCGGGCCCGGTCACGGCGCGCGCCACCGCCGCAAACGCACCAGACTCACCGGCCTTCAAGATGGCCAGCACCGGCAGCATGGTGATGAAGATGCCGACAAACAGCTTGGCCACCTCTTGCATCGGCGCCCAGCTGAACTGGTTGGCCGCGCGCACGGCCTTGGGCGTGACGGCCACCGACGCCAGGGTGACGGCGACGAGCAACACGTCGCGCACCAGGTTCTGCAGCGCCAGCGGCGTGCCGGCCACATCGAACGTGATGCCGGGTTTCCAGGTGCCGCTCATCAACACCAGGGCCACGACTGCCGCCAGCAGCCAGAAGTTGACCTTGCCGTCCAGCCCGAAGCCGGGTTGGCTGTCGGGCGTGGGGTCGCGCGGCAGCACGCCTTCACGTCGGTACCAGTAGATGTCCAAGAAATAGAAGATGACCAGCAGCGATGTCAGCATGAACAGTGTTTCGGGCCACAGGTACTTTGCGGTCCAGAAGAAGCTGACACCCTGCAGGAAGCCAAGAAACAGAGGCGGGTCGCCCAGCGGGGTGAGCGAGCCGCCGATGTTGCTGACGATGAAGATGAAGAACACGAACAGATGCACCGTGTGGCGGCGGTTGTCGTTGGCACGGATCAGCGGACGGATCAGCAACATCGACGCGCCCGTGGTGCCCATGAAGCTGGCCAGCACCGCGCCCAGTGCCAACAGGCCAGTGTTGAGCAACGGGCTGCCATGCAGGTTGCCACGCACATAGATGCCACCGGAGACAGTGAACAGCGCCGTCAGCAACACGATGAACGGGATGTACTCGGCCACCAGCGTGTGCACCAACGCCTGTGCGGCGGCGGTGGCGCCAAACAGGTCGGCAAACGGCAGCAGCATGGCCAACGCCCAAGCTGCTGCCACCTTGCCGAAATGGTGGTGCCAGAACCGCGGCGCCAGCAGTGGCAGCAGCGCGATCGACAGCAGCATGCCGGCAAACGGCAGGCCCCACCAGGCGGCCAGCGCCGCACCGTCGATGTCGGCAGCCTGGGCCAGCCCCGTGTTGACCAGCAGGGCCGCAGCAACGATGAACCTGGCAAATTGCATGGGCGAGTTCACAATCATGTCGGGTTGGGGGCTGGCCAGCCGGTGATTCTATGGACGGCGGCCGCTGGCCCATGCCAGGCGGCCCAGGCCTGCTGCGCCAGTTGCACGGTGCGCAACTGCACCGCCACGGTGGTGTGGATGTCACGGCCATAACCGCCGGCCATGGTGACAGCCACCGGCACGCGGTGCTGGCGCAGCAGGTCGAACACCCGCCGGTCACGCGCGGCCAGGCCGGCGTCGGTGAGTTTGAGCCGGCCCAGCCGGTCGCCTTCATGCGGGTCAGCGCCGGCCAGGTAGATGGCCAGGCCGGGTGCATCACCGCGCGCCAACTGGCGCTGCCAGGCCTGGGCCAGGGCGCTGTCAAGTGCGGCCAGGTAGGGCGCATCGGTGCAGCCGTCGGGCAAGTCCACATCCAGATCGCTGGCCTCCTTGCGGAACGGGAAGTTCTTTGCGCCGTGCAGCGACAGGGTGAACACCGAGCGGTCATCCTTGAGGATCGCCGCCGTGCCATTGCCCTGGTGCACGTCGAGGTCGATCACCCACACACGCAAGCCCTGGCGGCGCTTGCGGAACACCTCGGCCTGCATCAGCCGTGCCGCCACCACCACGTCATTGAACACGCAGTAGCCCGAGCCTTTGTCGGCCTGCGCATGGTGGGTGCCACCGGCCAGGTGCAGGGCCACGCCGTCGGCCAGCGCGGCCCGCGCGGCAGCAATGGTGCCGCCCACCGAACGCAGGCTGCGTTGCACCATGCGGTCACTCCAGGGGAAGCCGATCTCGCGCAATGCTGCCGCGCCCAGCGTGCCCTGCAGCACGGCGGCGATGTAGCCAGGCGTGTGCGCCAGCGCCAGCTCACCCTCGGTGGCGGGCGCGGCTTCGCTGACAGCCAGGCCAGGGCACTCGGCGGCCACCCGCTCGGCCAGCAGCTGGTATTTGCTGCTGGGAAAGCGGTGGCTGCTGGGCAGGTCAAGCGTGAAGCGGGCGTTGCTGAAGACTTGCATCACCGGATTCTCCACAGCCGTCTGGCGCCAGCCGGTGCTGGGGTGCCACCCCTAATTTGCTGCATCGCAACAAAAAGTGCTTGCAATCCCTGCTCTGGTGCCTATACTTCGGTTCATGTTGCAGTGCAGCATGCCTCAGGAAGCAGCAGGCAGCCACCGCAGCCCACAACGTGATTTCTGTCCTGTCCCGTCAACCAAGCTTAGGAGCCTCACCATGAACATGATGACCAATGACCAATTTGCCGCCGCCAACAAAGCCAACCTGGAGACCCTGTTCGGTCTGACCAGCAAGGCCTTCGAAGGTGTGGAAAAGCTCGTCGAACTGAACCTGCAAGTGGCCAAGGCCACGTTGGCCGAATCGGCCGAGAACGCCAAGGCCGCCCTGTCGGTGAAAGACGCGCAAGAGCTGCTGGCCCTGCAAGCCAGCCTGCTGCAGCCGTCGGCCGAGAAGGCAGCTGCCTACAGCCGCCACCTGTATGACATCGCCACCAGCACCAGCAGCGAGTTCACCAAGGCTGCCGAAGCCCAGTTCGCCGAGCTGCAGAAAAGCTTCACCGGCCTGGTCGACAGCGCGCTGAAGAACGCCCCCGCCGGCAGCGAGCAAGCCGTGACGCTGGTGAAGTCGGCCATGACTGCCGCCAACAACGCCTACGAAAGCGTGCAAAAGGCGACCAAGCAAGCCGCTGACATCGCCGAAGCCAACTTCACCGCCGTGACCAACACCGCAGTGAAGGCCAGCCAAGCCGCTGCCAAGTCGGCCAAGCGCGTCGCCTGATCAGCTGATCAGCGCCCTGGCGTGATGCCAGGGTGGCACCCCGGCTGTCGCCTCGGAACCCAGAACGTGGTTTCCGAGGTCCTTGAGCCCAGCGGCACTGCCCGCTGGGCTTTTTTCATGTGCGCCCAGCATGGGCGCACTCTTGGAGGTGCAAGTCCTCCCGTCAGTTGATCACGACGAACCAAGCGAAGTGCAACTGCGAGAGGACGACTGATCGTGCAGAGGAAGCGTGGAGCGAAGCTGCGTGCCGATGGACAAGAACCGGATAGAAGGCGGTGCCGAGCAGGGCGGGCGGGCATGAAACCGCAAAGCTCTTGTGATCAAAGCTCCGCAGCACGCCTTGTACGT
>JANNMP010000404.1:0-4306 GCA_031398015.1 Burkholderiaceae bacterium | reverse complement strand
CCACCTGGTGGTAGGCGCCGGCAAACTGGCGGGCCTGCGGGTTGGATCTGCTGTGCGTTGCGCTGAACATGGCGGATGCGGCCTTGGGGTCTTGGGGGTGGGGCGGGCGGTCGGTGTCGAACGGTGCTGTTGGATTTATCGGAAGCACACCGCGAGACTTGAGTGGCCGGCGTGTGCCGCCACCCGCTGCCCCGCAACCGGAACAGCGCGGCGTGCGTCAGCAGGCTCAGCGCCCGCCTGGGGCGAGCAGTTCGCGCAGCGCCACCGCCGAGCGGCCGTCGCGGTCGGCGATGGCGGTGCGGCGCCACAGCCCCGGCTGCTGGTCGAAGCCCAGCGCGGGGTCGTCGGGCGCGCGGCGTTGCCAGTCGCGCTGGCGGCGCGCCAGCACCTCGGCCGGCGCGCCGACGCAACTGCCCGCAGGGTCCAGCCGCAGCCACACCGCGCCGCTGTCGGCCAACTCGGCATCGCAGATGCCGCCCAATTGCAGATCGGCACCTGGGCCCAGCAGCGGCCGCACATCCAGCAGCCCCGACAGGCCAGTGCCGCCCAGCGCCGAGACCAGCCGCAGTTGCTGCCTGTCGAACAGCAGCAGCAGGCTGCCGTCGGGCGAGCTGCGCAAGCCAACGGCGCCGCCGCTGCCGCGCCACAGCTGTGCCTGCTGCCATTGCAGCAGGCCGCTGCGGGCCTCAAAGGCATAGGCTTCGCCGCGCCCGGACAGCCACAGCACGGTACTGGCATCGGCCCAGACCAAGGCGCCGGCCACGGTCTCGCCGCCGGCCCGTGCAGGCAGCGCAAAGCGCGTTGTCAGTTGCACGTCGCAGCTGGCTGACAGCGTGTAGAGCCACAACTCGTGGTCCAGCGTCAGCACCGCCAGCTGGCTGCCGCCAGGGTTGAAGGCCGCGCCCGCCACCCGCTCAGCCGGGTGCTCGCTGACGGCGCAGCGCTTGCCCAGGCCAGCCACGTCCACCAGCTTGAAGGGGTCTTCCTGCACCTCTGACATCGTCACCAGCAGCCGGCTGTGGTCGGGTGAGAACACGGTGCGGCCGGTCACCGTCATGTCAACCGCGCCGCAGGCCAGCACCTGCCGCTGCGCTGCGTCGATCTCGCAGATGTTGAGCGCGGCCGACTGGTTGCCGGTGATGTGCAGACTCAATGCAAAGCTGCGCGCGCCCAGCTGCACCTGCCCGGTGCTGACCGCATCGATGCCCAGGTTGCGCACCGCGGCCTCGCGATCACCGGTGCTGCCACGCATGCGGCTGGCGCGCAACTCGCCGTAGGGCGGCTCGAACCGCACATCGAGCGGCACCACCGCAGGCGCTGGCTGCGGCGGCGCACGGCGCGGCACCGGCTGCCAGAACGCAGGCTCGGGCCGCAGCCGCGGAAACTGAAGCCGCGATGCCGTGGTGGGTGGCTCGGGCGGCTTGGCCACCCGCTGCACCACCTTGGGCGTGGTGCAGCCGGCCGCACCGGTGCTGCTGGCGCGTGGCACGGGCGGCGACGGGCGGCCGTCGTGGCCCAGCTGGAAGCGCACCGCGTCACCGGCCACCTGGGCCGTGGCCGTGTCTTCGTCGCTCATGATCAGCAGCTCGGTGGCGTCCACCGCCCAGCCGCCCGCCGGCAGCTCGGTGATGGCTTCAATGCACACCGTGCCCAGGTCGAACGGCCCGCTGGCGGCCAGCGACGGCCAGCGGTAGAGACGCACGCGCTTTTTGACGTCGATGACCAACAGCTCAGGCCGCTGGCGGGCGAACCAGTGCATCTGGATGGCCGCGCCCGGCAGCTCGCGCAGCGCGCCGTCCAGGCCACGCACCAGGTTGGTCTCACGCCAGCGTGCGGCCTGGCCGGGCGCCACGCTGCGTGCTGCTTCGTCAAACGTCATCAGCCGTGGCAGCAGAAAGCGCATGGCCTGCGCGTAGCGGCCGCCGTCCAGCTTGGCGGCCACGCTGCCCAGGCGGGCCAGGCCGCTGGCCGCCGGGGCGAACAGGCCGTTGCCCAGCAGCGCCAGCGCGCTGTCGCCTTGCTTGCGCGCTTCGGCCTCCAGCCGCTGCTGCGCTTCGCGCGCGGCAACGGCGGTTTGCGCGTCGGCGCGGCGTTGTTCGTCGGCCGCGCGCACCTGGGCCAGCTCGGTTGCCTGGCGCTGCAGCAGCCAGCCCGCGCCTGCCAGGGCCAGCACGGCGGCCACGCCCGAGGCGCCCGCACCCAGCCACAGCCGGCGCCGCTTCAACCGTTCTTCATGCCAGGGCACGAGGGTTCGCACATCGGTGGCCGCCAGCCGCGCCACCACCCGCACCAGCTCGATCTGCTGCGCACGGCTGAAACCGGGCAATCGGCGGCGCTGGCTCAGGTCGGCATAACGTGTCTCCAGACCGACCAGCTGCTGCACATCGGCGGCGCTGCCCTGCAGCAGCAGCGGGATCAGGCCCTCGGGGCGCAGGGCGCGAAAGGCCGCCACCTCCTTGCGCACCCAATCAGATGCCAGCGCCTCGGGCGACACGCACACCAGCAGATGGCTGGCCTCGAACAGCGCGCCGTTGATCTGATCGTCCAGCCGGCCGGTGCGCATGTCGGTGGCGTCGCGGTACAGACGCAGCGCTGGCGCTGGCGCCGCACCGTCGCCGGGCAGCCGGTAGTCTTCGATGAAGTCCTGCACCGCCTTGGCCGCTGCGCTGTTGGCATGGCTGTAGCTGATGAAGGCGTGGTAGCGCAGCGTGGGCTGGGCGCTGGCCAGCTCAGGCGCCTCTGGCGCCGGGCCCACCGCACCGATCTGATCACCGCCGTCTGCAGCCACGCGCCATGCTACGCCGGGCGTTGGCGGGCCGGCCGCGCGGCGATCAGTTGTTGCTGTTGCCCATCTGCGCGATCTGCTGCGTCATGTAGCTGCTCAGGTTGTTGAGGGTGGCCATCTTGGTGTCGAGCGCGCTGTACTGCGCCTGCAGCCGGGCGCGGGTTTTTTCCAGCCGTTGTTCCATCGCGTCTTGCGCGCTGGCATTGCGCTGCACGCTGGCGCGGATGCTGGCGTTGCGGCTTTCGAACACGCCGCTGCTGCCCAGCGCGGCGTCGGCCAGGTTCTTGAAGCGGCGCACAAAGCCCATCTCTGCGCTGCTGCTGCCGTCACCGGCCAGCAGCTTCTTCAGCTCGGGCAAGTTGCCCAGCGCGTTGTCCAGCTTGGCGGCATTGGTCTCCAGCGTGCCGTCGCTCTTGATCGCCAGGCCGATGTCGCTCAGGCGCTGCCAGGTGGCCGATGCACTGCTGCCCTGGTTGAGCACGGCGCGCAACTGGCTTTGCAGTGCCAGCGTGCTCTGGTCACCCTGCAGCGCGCCAGCGCTTTTGCTGTCGGCGTTGTAGGCCGTCTGCGCGCGGATGAAACCGGCCAGGGTGTTGAAGGCCTCGACCAGCTCGGTGATGGCGGTCTTGACCTGCGGTGTGTCGCTGGCCACGCTGACATCGACATCGGCGGGCGTGGTCTTCTGCAGCGTCAGCGTCAGGCCATCGACCACATTGGCCAGGGTGTTGCTGGCCGAGCTGAGCGCGATGCCGTTGACCGTCAGTTCGGCATTGGCCGCCGACATGGTGCGCTGCATGGGCGGCGTGGTGGCGCTGGCGTCATAGCCCAGCGCTGACAGGCCGCTGGCCTCGTCACCGTCGGGGCTGGTCTCGGCTGCGGTGATGCGAAAGGCGTTCTCGGCGCCGGTGGCGGCTGAGCGCAGGCTCAAGCGGGTGCCCGAGGCATCGGTGACCAGGCTCGCGCTGACACCCCCAGCGGCGCGGCTGATCGTGTCGCGGATGGCGCCCAGGCTGGTCTCGCCGGCGCCGATGTTGACCACCACCGGGGCGCTGCCGGTCTTGGCCGTGAAACCGCCCGCCGGGCTGCCCGCGCCCCAGCTGCCCAGTTCAATGCTCAGCGTGCCTTCGCCCAGGGTGCTGGTGGCTGTGCCCAGGGCGATGCTGGTCACTGTCTGGCCCACGGCCAGGCGGCTGACGTTCACCGCATAGCTGCCGGCGGCGGCATTGGCGCCGGTGGACACTTTCACGGCGGCGCTGTCGGTGGAGGTGGCGGTGGTGCCGCTCCACAGCGTGGGGGCGGTCAGTGCGTTGGCCTTGTCGCGCAGTGCGGCGAAATAGCCCTGCAGCTTGCCCACGTTCGACAAACGCGTGTTCAGCGTGCCGGCCTGGGTCTGCAGCAAATCCAGCGGGCGCTGCTCCACCGCCATCAGGCGGTCAAGGATGTCGCTGACGTTCAGCCCGCTGCCGATGCCGGTGGAACTGATGCTGCCAACGCCTGAGACGGATGTGGCCATGGTGTGGT
>JANNMP010000400.1:0-9871 GCA_031398015.1 Burkholderiaceae bacterium | reverse complement strand
GTTGGCCACCAGCGGCAGGCGGTCAGCCACCCGGGCCTTGCCGTACAGCGCGGTGACAGCCTCCATCAGCCAGGGCACGCCGATGGACGGAAAGTCAGTCGGCAGCACGCTCTTCATGCCGCCCACGGTGGCCTTCATCGCGGCGCTGGCCTGCTTGACATGGGCCAGGCGCTTGCGCAAATCGGCCACCTGGGTGCCCAGGCTGACCAGGCTCATCGAGGCCTGGTTGTCGGCCGACACATCGCCCTTCTGGCGCAGCGAGATCGGCACCGCCGCCACCAGGCTCTTGCGTGGCACGCCACCATGCTGGCCCAGCCAGCGCCGCAACGCCGTGCCACACAGCAGCAGCACGATGTCGTTGAGCGTGGCCTCATGGGTGCGGGCGCTGGCTTTGAGCCGCGTCAGCGGCAGGCTGATGGCGGCAAACGCCCGGCCGGCGCCCACGCTGGTGTTCAGCGCGGTGCGTGGTGCCAGCGTCAGGTTGGCCGGCGTGGCCTTGGCGCCGGCCAGCAGCTTGCTGCGCTGCAGCGCCGCACCCGCCGCACCGGCCAGCGCACGCGCGGTGTCGGGCAGTTGCTTGACGATCGCCGCCACCTGGCTGGCTTCATTGGCGATGGCGCCGCGCAACATCTGCTGCCAGCCCAGCTGGAAGACCTTGCTGCGGCTGCTGGGGCGCTGGTTGGACAAACCCGCCAGATCGCGCCCGCTGGCCTGCAGATCAAGAATGACCTGGGCCAGCGCCACCGCTGCCTGGCCGTCAACAGCCGCATGGTGAAACTGGGTGTACAGGCCCACCCGCCGGTGGCCGCTGGGCGCGTTGGCCAGGCCTTCCAGCACATGCATCTTCCACAACGGCAGTTTGCGGTTGAGCAGCACCGGGTGCAGCTTGGACACGGCTTCTTCCAGCGCGGCCAGGCCGTCGCCCAGCTTGGCCGAGGGCGGCAGCTTCAATTCGACGATGTGCACACGCAAGTCAGGGTCGGCATCCACCCAGGCCGGGTTGGCCAGGTTCAGCGGCATCCACCACAGCCTGCGCCGCAGCACCGGCGCGGCTGGCAGCCGGCTGGCAATGTGGGCCCGCAAGCGGGTGACAAACTTGCCCGCCTGGCCGGGCGGGATCTCGAACACATGCAAGGCGCCGACATGCATCGGCATCTCGGGCGTCTCCAGGTGGAGGAAGGTGGCGTCAAGGCCGGAGAGCTGCTTCATGGTGCGGGCCATGCTAGCCCCGCTGTGCAGCGGCGGCGCCCCGGGGTTCTACCCGGCGGCCTGGTGGGCCAGCACCGTCAAACGGCTTGACCAGCGGCCGACAGCGCACGCCGCTGGCGCAGGCTGAACCACTCATTGCCCAGCAGCGCGGCCACCACCAGCGCACCGCCGGCCAGCGCATTCGCACCCGGCGCCTCACCCGCGCCCAGCCAGGCCAGCAGCACGCCGAACACCACTTCGAGCAGGCCGATCAGCGAGATCTCAGGCGCCGGCAGCACCTTGGTGAGCGCCACCACGATCAGGCAGGGGATGGCCAGCTGGAACACGCCCAGGCCTGCGAGCAGGCCCAGGTCATGCGCAGTGGCCGAGAACGGCAGCGCCAGCGGCAGCGTGGCGGCGGCCGACAGCGCAGCGCCGATCAGCACTGCCGGCAGCATGTCGGGCGCGGCCACCGACGGGTCACGCTGGTGCTGGGCGTGCAGGTGCTGCAGCAGCACCCAGTTGGCGGCGCCAGCAATCGGCACACCAAGGGCCACCAGGGCACCGGTCATCGACGCACCAGGTGCCAGCGCCTGCGCGCCGAACATCCAGGCGATGCCCACGCCGGCGACGCCGATCGCCAGCCAGGTGCGCAGCGGCAGCCGGTGGTGCAGGAAGACGCGCGCAAACAGCGCGGTGAGCAGCGGCGCGATGGCCATCGTGATCAGCACCGTGGCCACGCTGGTGAGCGTGATCGCCAGCATGAAGTTGGTGTACATCACCATCCAGCACAGGCCCGATGCCCACAGCGCCCAGCCGCCACGCCGGATGTCGGCCCACAGCTGCGGCCCGCGCATGGCCAGCAGCGCAATCACCAGCGCCAGCGCATTGAAGGCACTGCGCCAGAACGTCACTTCAAAGCTGCGCGCCGCTTCCAGATGCCGCGTGACCACGCCCGCCGTGCTCCACAGCAGGGTGACCAGCAGCATCAGGGCAACAGCCCTGCCGTGACTCATGCTGCTTCGCGGGACGCTTTCCTGCGTTCGTGTTCGCTCAGGAACCGCTTGCGCACCCGCACCGACTTGGGCGTGATCTCGACCAGCTCGTCGTCTTCGATGAACTCGACGCCGTACTCCAGGGTCAGCTCGATCGGCGGCGTGATCTTGATCGCGTCTTCCTTGCCACTGACGCGGAAGTTGGTCAGCTGCTTGGTGCGGGTGGCGTTGACCACCAGGTCGTTCTCGCGGTTGTGGATGCCCACGATCATGCCCTCGTAGACCGGGTCATTGGGCCGCACGAACATGCGCCCTCGGTCGTCGAGCTTGCCCAGCGCGTAGGTGAAGATTTCGCCCGCGTCCATGCTGATCAGCACGCCGTTCTTGCGGCTGGCAATGTCGCCACGGTGGGCTTCGTAGCCGTCAAAGATGTTGCTGATCAGCCCTGAGCCGCGGGTGAGGTTCATGAACTCATTGGAGAAGCCGATCAGCCCGCGCGCGGGGATGCGGTATTCCAGCCGCACGCGGCCACGGCCGTCGGGCTCCATGTTGACCAGCTCGCCCTTGCGCTCGCCCAGGGCCTGCATCACGCCGCCCTGGTGGCCTTCTTCGACGTCGACGGTCACCAGCTCGATCGGCTCATGCTTCTCGCCGCCAACGTCGTGGAACACCACGCGCGGCTTGCTCACCGCCAGCTCGTAACCTTCACGGCGCATGTTCTCCAGCAGGATGGTCAGGTGCAGTTCACCCCGGCCCATCACCTCGAAAATGCCGTCTTCACCAGTCTCGCTGACCCGCAGCGCCACATTGCTCTGCAGCTCTTTCTGCAGCCGGTCCCAGATCTGGCGGCTGGTGACGTATTTGCCTTCGCGCCCGGCCAGCGGGCTGGTGTTGACGCAGAAGTTCATCGTCAGCGTCGGCTCGTCGACCTTCAGCATCGGCAGCGGTTGCGGGTTGGCGGGGTCAGTGACGGTGACGCCGATGCCGATGTCCTCGATGCCGTTGATCAGCACGATCTCTCCCGGGCCGGCTTCGGCCACCTGCACCCGGTCCAGGCCCTGGAAGGTCAGCACCTGGTTGACGCGGCCGTTCACTGCCTTGCCGTCGGCGCCCTCCATCACCGCCACCGCCATGCCAGGCTTGATGGTGCCGGCGCTGATGCGGCCCACGCCGATGCGGCCGACGAAGGTGGAATAGTCCAGCGCCGAGATCTGCAACTGCAGCGGCGCGTCGGGGTCACCGGTCTGCGCCGGCACATGCTTCAGGATGGTCTCGAACAGCGCCGACATGTCGGGGCCCCATTGCGCGCCGCGCTCGCCTTCAACCAGCGACGACCAGCCGTTGATGCCCGAGGCATAGACCACCGGGAAGTCCAGCTGTTCATCATTGGCGCCCAGCTTGTCGAACAGGTCGAAGGCGGCGTTGATCACCGCATCGGGTTTGGCGCCGGGCTTGTCGACCTTGTTGACCACCACGATGGGCTTGAGGCCCAGGGCCAGCGCCTTCTTGGTGACAAAGCGGGTCTGCGGCATCGGGCCTTCTTGGGCGTCGATCAGCAGCAGCACGCCATCGACCATGCTCAGCGCACGCTCAACCTCGCCGCCGAAATCGGCGTGGCCGGGGGTGTCGACGATGTTGATGTGTGTGCCCTGCCAGCTGACGGCGCAGTTCTTGGCCAGGATGGTGATGCCACGTTCACGCTCGATGGCATTGCTGTCCATCACCGTGTCGACCACTTTCTCATGGTCGGCAAAGGTGCCCGATTGGCGCAGCAGTTGGTCGACCATGGTGGTCTTGCCATGGTCCACGTGGGCAATGATGGCGATGTTGCGGATTTGCAGGGTCATGGTGGTTCTCGTGAAGATTCAGGCAGCGGCGGGCTCGGGCTGCGCCCCCGCGTTCAGGATGCTTTGCACTTCCAGCGGGCTGAGCAAGCGGTCGGCAATCAGCTCACCGGCTGTCGTGTGGGCGCTGCCCAGGAAGGCGCGGGCTGAAGGCCCGTAGACGCGCAGCGTGGGCATGTCGGCCAGCGTGGTGCGGCGGCGCAGGCCGGCCAAAAACCTGCCGGCTTCGGCGTCGTCGAGTGTTGTCATCGGCCAATCGGCCAGCAATGCATCCACCGGCTGCAGCAGCGCCAGGCGCTCGGCGTGGTCCAGCGCCTCCAGCGCCGCCAGCGAGACGGCAGCGTCCAGGCCCAGCGGCCCACTGCCGGTGCGGCGCAGGCCGGTGAGGTGGGCGCCGCAGCCCAGCGCTTCGCCGATGTCCTCGGCCAGCGTGCGGATGTAAGTGCCTTTGCTGCAGCGCACGTCGATCACCAGCGCTGCATCCTGCCAGCTGACGATGTCGATGGCGTGAATGTGCACGGTGCGCGCGCTGCGCTCGACCGTGATGCCGGCGCGGGCGTAGTCGTACAAGGGCTTGCCGTCTTTTTTCAGCGCGGAGTGCATCGGCGGCAATTGGCTGATCGGCCCGGTGAAGCGGACGATGGCGGCTTGCAGCGCGGCGGCGTCCACAGCCACTGGCTGCTCGTCGATCACCTCGCCTTCCAGGTCACCGGTGCTGGTGCGCTGGCCCAGGCGCAGCGTGGCGCGGTAGGCCTTGTCGGCGTCCAGGCTGACCTGGCTGAACTTGGTGGCCGCGCCAAAGCACAGCGGCAGCAGACCGGTGGCCAGCGGGTCGAGCGTGCCGGTGTGGCCGGCCTTTTCGGCGCGCAGCAGCCATTTGGCCTTCTGCAAGGCGTCGTTGCTCGACCAGCCCAGCGGCTTGTCGAGCAACAACACCCCGTGCACGGCCTGCCGGGTGATCTTGGGGCGTTCAGGCGGTGCCACGGCGATCAATCCTCTTTCGCCCGGGTGCTGTTGGCTTCGCGGATCAACGCACTCAGCTCGGCTGCATGCTCGGTGGTGCGGTCGAACAGGAAGTGCAGCGTCGGCACGGTGTGGATCTGCAGCCGCTTGAACAAGCCGTTGCGCAAGAAGCCGGCGGCTTCATTGAGGCCGGTCTCGCACTCTGCCGTGTCGCCCAGCAACACCGAGAAGTACACCTTGGCATGGGCATAGTCGGGCGTGACCACCACGCTGTTGATGGTGACCATGCCGATGCGTGGATCTTTCAACTCGCGGATCAGTGCGCCCAGGTCACGCTGGATCTGCTCGCTCACCCGCAGGCTGCGGTTGGGGATGGCACGTTTGTGGCGCATGGTGTGTTGGCTTGCAAGTTGATGGGCTGTCCATCAGCACAAACCCCGCCGACTTTGCAGTGGGCGGGGTTTGCAGTCAGGAGCAAATCCGCCTCAGAGGCTGCGAGCGACTTCCTTCACCTCGAAGAACTCCAGTTGGTCGCCCTCGGCGATGTCGTTGTAGTTCTTCAGCTTGATGCCGCACTCGAAACCTTCGGCCACTTCACGCACATCGTCTTTCATGCGTTTGACCGAGTCGATCTCGCCGGTGTAGATCACCACGTTCTGGCGCAGCAGGCGGAACTTGGCGTTGCGCCGCGCCACACCCGACATGACCATGCAACCTGCCACCGTGCCGATCTTGCTGGCCACGAACACGGTGCGGATCTCGGCCGAGCCGATGATCTCTTCACGCTGCTCGGGCGCCAGCATGCCGGTCATCGCCGCCTTCACCTCGTCGACCGCGTCGTAGATGATGTTGTAGTAGCGCAGGTCAACCCCGTTGCCTTCGGCCAGCTTGCGGGCGTTGGCGTCCGCCCGCACGTTGAAGCCGATGATCACCGCCTTGCTGGCAATGGCCAGGTTGATGTCGCTCTCGCTGATGCCGCCCACGGCGGCATGCACCACCTGCACCTTGACCTCGGGCGTGCTGAGCTTGAGCAGCGACTGCGCCAGCGCTTCTTGCGAGCCCTGCACATCGGCCTTGATGATCAGCGCCAGGGTTTGCGCCGCACCTTCGCCCACGTTCTCGAAGATGTTCTCGAGCTTGGCGGCCTGGCGGCGGTTGAGCGTCACCTCACGGTACTTGCCCTGGCGGAAGGTGGCGATCTCGCGCGCGCGGCGCTCATCGGTGAGCACCATGAACTCATCACCGGCCTGCGGCACTTCGGTCAGGCCTTGAATCTCCACCGGGATCGACGGGCCGGCCTCCTGGCATGACTTGCCGTCTTCGTCCAGCATGGCCCGCACGCGGCCGAAGCTGGAGCCCGCCAGCACCACATCACCCCGCTTGAGCGTGCCGCTTTGCACCAGCACCGTGGCCACCGGGCCGCGGCCCTTGTCGAGCTTGGCCTCGATCACCAGGCCTTTGGCCAACGCTGCCCTGGGCGCCCTCAGCTCCAGCACTTCGGCCTGCAGCAGCACCTGCTCCAGCAGCGCGTCGATGCCCTCGCCGGTCTTGGCCGACACCGGCACGAATGGGGTGTCACCGCCGAAGTCTTCAGGCACCACGGCTTCGGCCACCAGCTCGCCCTTGAGGCGTTCCAGGTTGGCACCGGGTTTGTCGATCTTGTTCATCGCCACCACCATCGGCACCTTGGCGGCCTTGGCGTGCGAGATGGCCTCCTTGGTCTGCGGCATCACACCGTCATCGGCCGCCACCACCAGGATCACCAGGTCGGTGGCGGTGGCACCACGGGCACGCATCGCGGTGAATGCCGCGTGGCCCGGGGTGTCCAGGAAGGTGATCATGCCGCGCGGGGTTTCCACGTGGTAGGCGCCAATGTGCTGGGTGATGCCACCGGCCTCGCCGGCCGCCACGCGGGTGGTGCGGATGTAGTCCAGCAGCGATGTCTTGCCATGGTCCACATGGCCCATGATGGTGACCACCGGCGCGCGCGGCAGGTCTTCACCCTCGGTGGCGCTGTGCTCTTCTTCAAGAAACGCGTCGGGGTCATCGAGCTTGGCGGCAAACGCCTTGTGGCCCATTTCCTCGACCAGGATCATCGCGGTCTCTTGGTCGAGCTGCTGGTTTATGGTGACCATTTGGCCCAGCTTCATCAATTGCTTGATGACCTCAGCGGCTTTGACGCTCATCTTGTGCGCCAGGTCGGCCACGCTGATGGTCTCGGGCACATGCACCTCTTGGGCCACCAGCTCGGTGGGGGCCTGGAAGTTGCTGGCACCTTGCTCACGCTCACCACGGCGGCCGCCGCGCGGCGCGCGCCAGCCCGGGCGGTTGGCGCCACCGCCGTCGCTGCGGCCCTTGCCGGCTGCGGCGCGCTTCTTGGCAGCGTCATCAGCCCAGCTCGATGACAGCTTCTCGCTCTTGACCGATTTCTTGTCACCGGCCTTGGCGGTGGTGGTGGTTGCACCCGGCGCACCGGGCACCGCCTTGGGCTTGTGGATGGTGCCGGAGATGGCTTCCTTGCCAGGCGCCGGCTTGACCTCTTCAGGCTTCTTCGCAACCTGCGGGCCCTTGGGCTTGTTCATCATCGCCCGAATGGCGGCGGCTTCGGACTCAGCGGCCTTGCGGCGCTTGGCCACCGCATCCAGCGCGGCCTTTTCGGCAGCCTCGGCCTCGACGGCCTTGACGATGCGGATGCCCGGCTTGGGTGCGTCCACCGGCGCCGTGGCTGGCACAGCGGCAGCGGGCGGCGTCTCGGGCACTGCAGGCGCTGCAGGTACTGCTGCTGCAGCCTGCGCGGCAGCGGCAGCTTTTGCCGACGCCGCCTTGCCCGATACCGGCGCCTGGCTGGACGCCTTCTCGATGGCCGCCGCAGCGGCCTTGGCGGCAGCCTGCGCCGCCTCACGCGCGGCATCGGCTTCGGCCTGGGCACGCGCCTCGGCCGCAGCCTTGGCGGCAGCCTCTGCAGCGTCACGCTCCAGGCGCTCACGCTCGGCACGGGCGCGGGCTTGCTCGGCCAGCTCATCTTCCTGGCGGCGCAACTGCTCGGCCTGGGCATTGGCCTCGTCTTCGCGGCGTTGCAGGTCGGCTTCTTCGGCCTGGGCCACGGCCGCCGGGTCAGCGCCGGCAGGCAGGTCGTCACGCTTGACGAAGGTGCGCTTCTTGCGCACTTCCACCTGGATGGTGCGGGCCTTGCCCGAGGCATCAGCCTGCTTGATCTCGCTGGTGCTCTTGCGCGTCAGCGTGATCTTCTTGCGGTCACTGCTGTTGGTGCCATGCGCAATGCGCAGGTGCTCCAACAGGCGTTCCTTGTCGGATTCGGTCAGCGCGTCGTCGAGCGATTTTTTCGCGACGCCGGCAGACTGCAGCTGCTCGAGCAGCGTCCCGGCAGGACGGTTGAGCTCGGCTGCGAACTGGGCGACGGTCGTCACGGCCATGGGTGGATTTCCTTGCGAATCTTGCGAATCTTGTGCGTGGTGCTGCGCTGTGGACAGTGGATGCCGGGTGCTGGTGCGGCCCTCAGGCCGTGAACCAGTGCTCCCGCGCCTTCATGATCAAGGCCTTGGCGGCCCCGTCGTCGATGGCGGTCATCTCCACCAGTTCGTCCACCGCCAGGTCGGCCAGGTCGTCACGGCTGTTGACGCCACCGTCAGCCAGCTTGGCGATCAGGTCGGGCGTGAGGCCGTCGAGATCGCGCAGGTCTTGCGACACCGCCTCGACATTCTCTTCGCGGGCGATTTCCATCGTCAGCAGTGCATCTTTGGCGCGCGTGCGCAGCTCGTGCACGGTGTCTTCATCGAAGGACTCCATCTCCAGCATTTCCTGCAGCGGCACATAGGCCACTTCTTCCAGGCTGGAGAAGCCTTCGGCGATCAGGATGTCGGCCACTTCTTCATCGACGTCGAGCTTGTCGACAAACAGCTTGCGGATCGAATCACTCTCCACCGCTTGCTTGGCCTGCGATTCTTCGGCCGTCATGATGTTGATGCGCCAGCCGGTCAACTCACTGGCCAGGCGCACGTTCTGGCCGCCGCGGCCGATGGCAATGGCCAGGTTCTCTTCATCGACGACCACGTCCATCGCGTGCTTTTCTTCATCGACCACGATCGACTGCACATTGGCCGGCGCCAGCGCGCCGATGACAAACTGCGCCGGGTCGTCTGACCACAGCACGATGTCCACGCGCTCACCGGCCAGCTCATTGGTGACGGCGTTCACCCGCGAGCCACGCACGCCCACGCAGGTGCCGATCGGGTCGACGCGCTTGTCATGCGAGACCACGGCAATCTTGGCGCGGCTGCCGCTGTCGCGGGCGCAGCTCTTGATCTCGAGCAGGCCCTGCTCCATCTCGGGCACTTCTTGCGCAAACAGCTCCATCATGAAACCCGGTGCCGAGCGCGACAGCATGATCTGCGGCCCACGCGCGGCGGTGTCGATGCCGGCGATGTAGGCACGCACACGGTCGCCGGTGCGCAGGTTTTCCTTCGGGATCATCTCGCTGCGCTTCAAGCGGCCTTCGACGCGGCCGCTCTCGACAATGATGTCGCCTTTGTCCAGCCGCTTGACGGTGCCCACGAACACCTTGTCGCCACGCGACAAGAAGTCATTGAGCAGGGTCTCGCGCTCGGCGTCGCGGATCTTCTGCAAGATCACCTGCTTGGCGGCCATGGCGCCGATGCGACCGATCGGCACCGAGGCCACCGGCTCCTCGATGAAATCACCGACCTCGATCTCGGCGATGCGGTCGAGCGCGTCGCTGAGCATCTCTTCGCCGTCGGGGTTCTGCAGGCCGGCCTCTTTGGCCACCACCAGCCAGCGGCGTATGGTTTCATAGTCACGGGTGTCGCGGTCGACCGCGACGCGGATGTCGACCTCGCCGCCGTG
>JANNMP010000377.1:0-13970 GCA_031398015.1 Burkholderiaceae bacterium | reverse complement strand
TCGCTGCGGTTGCCGGCGGTGGTGTGCCGGGCGCCGAGAGCTCGATGCTGAAGATCCGCGGCACCGAGATCCGCCAGGAGATCTCGTCGCTGCTGCGGCGCGCGCTCGGGCCCTATGCGTTGCCATTCATCGCCGAGGCGCTGGAAGAGGGCTGGCACGGTGCGTCGGTCGGCCCGAGCGAGGCAGCGCCGGCGGCGGCGCAGTACTTCAATTACCGCAAGCTGTCGATCTACGGCGGCTCGAACGAAGTGCAACGCAACATCATCTCCAAGATGATCCACGGCCTTTGAATGGGAGCCGCGCGATGAACTTCGAACACAGCGACGACCGGCGCATGCTGGCTGAAACATTGGGCCGCTTCATCAAGGAACAGTACGCCTTCGAGACGCGCGACAGGATCGCCAAATCGGCGCGCGGCTACAGCCCCGAGTTGTGGGCGCGCTTTGCCGAGCTGGGCGTGATCGGTGCACTGTTCAACGAAGCAGACGGCGGCTTCGGCGGCGCTGGCTTCGACATCGCCGTGGTCTTCGAGCAGCTCGGCCGCGGCCTGGTGGTCGAGCCCTTCTTGGGCAGCGCGGTGCTGTGCGGCGGGGCCCTCGCCACAGCCGGCAGCGCGGCGCAACGCGAACGGATCGCCGGGCTGATCGACGGCACTTGCATCGGCGCGTTCGCGCATGGCGAGCCCGATTCGCTGTATGAACTGTCGCGCGTCGCCGTGCGCGCCGAGCGCCGTGGCGACGGTTGGGTGCTCGACGGCGCCAAGGCGGTGGTGACGCAGGCCGAGGCGGCTGATTTCTTCGTGCTCAGCGCGCGCAGCGCGGGTGCGGTCGACGACGAAGCCGGCATCTCGCTGTTCATCGTTGCGGCCGATGCGCCGGGCCTGTCGTTGCGCGGCTACCCGACGATCGACGGTTCGCGCGCCGCCGAACTGACACTGCGCGGCGTCGCCCTCGGCGCCGACGCGCTGCTCGGCACCGATGGCGCTGGCTTTGCCACGCTGGAGCGCGCGGTCGCAAGCGGCGTGCTCGCGCTGTGCGCCGAAAGCGTGGGCGCGATGGACGCGGCCAAGGAGGCGACGCTCGAGTATCTGCGCACGCGCAAGCAGTTCGGCGTGCTGATCGGCAGCTTCCAGGCGCTGCAGCACCGCATGGCCGACATGCTGCTCGAGATCGAGCAGGCGCGCTCGGCGGTGATCAACGCCGCAGCCGCACTCGGCGCCGGGCGCGTGGCGCGCGAGCGCGCGCTGTCGGCCGCCAAGGTGACGATCGGCCGCGTCGGCACGCTGGTCGCCGAAGAAAGCATCCAGATGCACGGCGGCATCGGCATGACCTGGGAACTGCCGCTGGCGCACTACGCCAAACGCCTGGTGATGATCGACCACCAGCTCGGCGACGAAGACCATCACCTCGAGCGCTACATCGCGCTGGGTCGCGGTTGAAGCGGCCGACACCACCCACCGGAGACCACACCATGACCCCACCGCGTGCCTCACGCCGCAGCTGCATCGGCCTGCTCGCCCTGGGCGCGCTGGTACCCGGCAGCGCTGCCTGGGCCCAGGCCTTCCCGAGCAAGACGATCCAGTTCATCGTGCCTTTCCCGGCCGGCGGCGCCACCGACACCGTGGCGCGGCTGCTGGCCGACAAGATGAGCAAGCCGCTGGGCCAGAACATCATCGTCGAGAACAAGGGCGGCGCAGCCGGCATCCTGGGCACCGACATGGTGGCCAAGGCGCCGCCCGACGGCCACATGGTGACGGTCGGGCTCAGCACCTCGCTGCTGATCAATCAGTTCCTGTTCAAGAAGCTGCCGTACAACGCGCAGCGCGACCTGGTGCTGGTGTCGCAAATCGCGGTGGCGCCGATCGTGCTGGTGGCGCACCCCAGCGTGCCGGCGACCAACGCCGCCGAACTGCTGAAATACATCAGCGCGAACAAGGGCAAGCTGTCCTACGGCTCATGGGGCATCGGCTCGGCGGCGCACCTCAGCGGCGCGGAACTGAGCCAGATGCAGAACGCCGACATGAGCCATGTGCCGTACAAGGGCGAAGCGCCGATGCTGCAGGACCTGCTCGGCGGCCAGATCCAGATGGCTTTCGCCAGTGCGCTGGGTGCCAAGCCCTTCATCGAGGTGGGCCGGCTCAAGGTCATCGGCGTCACCGGTGAAAAGCGCATGGCCGCCTTGCCCAAAGTGGCGACGCTGGCCGAACAGGGGCTCAGCGACGATGTCTTCCGCGTCGTCGGCTGGATCGCGATGGCCGCAGCTGCCGCCACGCCGAAGCCTGTCGTGCAGCGGCTGGCCGACGCGGTCAAGGCCGCGGTGGCGATCCCCGAAGTTCGCGAGCGCATCGTCGCGATGGGCTTCGACCCGGTGGCCCGCGGGCCGGACGAATTTGCCGCGATCTACAAGCAGGACCTGCCGGTCTGGGAACGGCTGGTCAAGCAGTCCGGCGCGACACTCGATTGATACCTCCAGGAGCTGCGACATGAGCAAGACATCTCGAATTCACTTTGCACGCCGCAAGCTGTTGGCAGCGTTGGCAGGTGCCGCACTGTGCACACCGTTCGGCGCCGCGCTGGCGCAGGCCTTCCCGACCAAGCCGATCACGCTGGTGGTGCCGTTCCCGGCCGGCGGCTCGACTGATCGCCACTTGCGCGTGCTGGCCGAAATCGCCGGCAAGCAACTCGGCCAGAACATCATCGTCGAGAACAAGCCCGGCGCCGGCGGCACGCTCGGGCCGGGTGCGGTGGCCAAGACGGCCAAGCCCGACGGCTACACCATCACGCAGTTTCCGCTGGGCATGCTGCGCTACCCGCACATGCAGAAGACGTCCTGGCACCCGGTCGACGACTTCAGCTTCATCATTGGGCTGTCGGGTTACACCTTCGGCTTCACGGTGCGTGCTGACTCTCCGTACAAGACCTTCAACGACTACATCGAGTCGGCGCGCAAGAACCCGGGCAAGATCGACTACGGCTCCACCGGCATCGGCTCGTCGCCACACCTGCTGGTCGAGGAGGTGGCGATGAACGCCAAGGTCACGCTGAACCACGTGCCGTTCAAGGGCAATGCCGACCTGCAGCAGGCGCTGCTCGGCGGCCACGTCGCTGCGCAGAGCGATGCCACCGGCTGGGACAAGTTCGTCGACGGCGGCCAGATGCGGCTGCTGGTGACGTTCGGCGAAACGCGCACCAAGCGCTGGCCACAGGTGCCGACCGCCAAGGACCTCGGCTACGGCGTGGTGTCGGCTTCACCTTACGGTCTGGCCGGGCCGAAGGGCATGGACCCGGCGGTGGTGAAGAAGCTGCACGACGCCTTCAAGGTCGCACTCGACGACCCCAAGAACCTGGAGGTGATGGCGCAGCTGAACCAGGAGGTCTGGTACCGCAATGGCGAGGCCTACGCCAAGTGGGCGCGCGAGACCTTCGTCAAGGACAAGGCGCTGATCGAGCGGCTCGGGCTGGCCGGAAAATAGGCTGGTCGGTGCGAACCCCTCGACGGCCAGCCGGCCGCATTGGCTGCAAGACGCGCGGCTGCTGGCGGGCTGCACCGTCCGGTTGCGGTACGCGGTTGAACCCAACCAGACCCGCGCCTGGATGTGGCTGCTGGTCGGCGGCAACCAGACCCGCGCGGTGGTGGCCAGCCTGCTGAGCGAGCCCGGCGTGGCCACGCTGCATGACACCAACGGCTGCCGGGACTTGCTGGCCGAACTGCGCGCCGACAACATGCCGGCGTTGTCGCAGTTGCTGGAGCGCGTGCGGCTGACCAAGGGGATATCAAACACCGAGACCAGCATCTTGTTGCGGTCGTATCGGTGATGCAGATCTTCGACGCCGACGCCACCCGCGCCGCACTACCGTTTGACCGCCTGATCCCCGCGCTGCACGCGCTGTTCGCGGCTGGTTGCGAAGTGCCGCCGCGCCAGGTGTTCGACATCCCGGCACCGGGCGGCGGCTTTCGCTCGCTGATCATGCCGGCCTGGGTGCCGGGGCTGTGTTACGGCGTCAAGACGGTCAACATTGCGCCGCACAACGCGGGCCGTGGCCTGCCCGGCCTGCATGCCACCTATCAGCTGTATGACGCGGCCACTGGCGCACCGCTGGCCCTGCTGGACGGTGACCAGATCACCGCGCGCCGCACGGCGGCCGCTTCGGCGCTGGCCGCATCGTTCCTGGCCCGGGCCGACGCCAGCCACCTGCTGCTGGTGGGCGCCGGCCAAGTGGCGCGGCTGCTGCCCGCAGCCCACCGCGCGGTGCGGCCGATCACACGGGTGACAGTGTGGGCACGTGCGCTGCCTGCAGCGCAGGCCCTGGCCGCTGCGCTGCGCCAACAAGGCTTCGACGCCGGCGCCACGGCTGACCTGCCAGGCGCCTGCACCCAGGCACACATCATCAGCTGCGCCACGCTGGCAACAGAGCCGCTGGTGTTGGGCCGGTGGCTGCAGCCCGGCAGTCACCTCGATTTGATCGGCAGCTTCACACCGGCCATGCGCGAGGCCGACGACGCCTGCTTTGCCGGCGCAGCGCTGGTCATCGACACCGATGAGGCGCTGGCCAAGAGCGGTGATTTGCTCGGCCCGATGGCGCGCGGCGTGTTCGGCGCCGCTGATGTGCGCGGCACGCTGGCGGCGCTGTGCCGGGGCATGGCGCCAGGGCGCCTGGCAGACAGCGAGCGCACCGTGTTCAAGTCGGTGGGCACGGCGCTGGAAGACCTGGCGGCGGCGATGCTGGTGTGTGGCTTGGCCGCGCCGCCGCAGGTTTAGGCTAGTCCAGTGGCCAACGCAGCGCGCTGCGACAGCCTGACTGCAGCCCTCAAGCCTCCAGCCGCGCCGGCACGCCAGGCAGCAACGTGCCGAACAGGTCTTTCGGGTCAAC
Source organism: Burkholderiaceae bacterium (assembly GCA_031398015.1). GTDB lineage: Bacteria > Pseudomonadota > Gammaproteobacteria > Burkholderiales > Burkholderiaceae_C > Pseudaquabacterium. The sequence goes on along the minus strand of JANNMP010000377.1, from coordinate 9,099 downwards.
GCTGGCCGCCACCAGCTGCACCCATTCACCGATGCCCAGCGCTTGCGCAGCCTGGTGCAGCCAGGCCAACGCCGAGAAATCTTCCAGCGCAAAGCCGACCGAATCGAACACCGTGATCTCGGCCGCGCTGCGGCGGCCGGGGTGGGCGCCGGTGAGCACCTGCCAGAACTCGGTGACGGGGAAGTCGGCCGGCAGTTGCTGCACATCTCCCTCCACCCGGGTCTGCGGCGCGTATTCCACAAACACCGATGCAGCGCGCAGCACATCGGGGTGCAGCTCGGTCTTGCCGGGGCAATCGCCGCCCACCGCGTTCAAGTGCATGCCGGGGGCCAGCATGGCCGGCGTGATGATGGTGGCACGCGCCTTGTCGGCGGTGATGGTGGTCACGATGTCGGCACCCGCCACCGCCTCGGCAATGCTGGCGCAGCACAACAACTGCAGGCCGCTGCCGGCCAGGTTGGCCACCAGCTTGGTGGTGGCGGCCGGGTCTGTGTCGAACAGCCGCAGCGTCTTGATGCCGACCATGTCGCGCATGGCCAGCGCCTGGAATTCACTTTGCGCGCCGTTGCCGATCAGCGCCATCGTGCGGCTGCCCGGCCGCGCCAGGCGGCGCGCCACCAGGGCCGACATCGCGGCGGTGCGGATGGCAGTCATCAGGCTCAGCTCGGCCAGCAGCAGTGGCGTGCCGGTGGCCACGTCGGCCAGCACGCCGAAGGCCATCACCGTGGGCAGGCCCAGCGTCGGGTTGCCAGGGTGGCCGTTGACGTACTTGAAGCCAAAGCGCGCCGCATCGGCAATCGGCATCAGCTCGACCACGCCCTGTGGCGAATGGCTGGCAACGCGGGCGGTCTTGTCGAAATCAGCCCAGCGGCCGAAATCGGCCTCGATGCGCGCGGCGATGCCGGCGGTGCAGGCCGCCAGGCCAAGCTGGCGCACCAGGCGCAGCATGTCGGCGGCGCCGATGAACAGGGTGCGGGTGTCGGCGCTGTGAGGGCTGTGGTGGGGGCTGGGGTGGGAAGTGATGGGGGCAGCGATGTGGGTGGGGTCGTGGCGGTCCATGGCAAAACTCCTGCTGTGCTTGGCAGCAGTGTTGCCGGCGTGGGCGCCCAAGCGGAAGCCGGCACATTGGCAGCGGATCGCAAACTGTCTGGCGAAACGGCAGCCTCGGCTGCCGCTGTGCGGCAAGCCACCTGCCTCAGGTGGCCCGGCGCCGGATGCGTGTCTTGGTGGGCTGGTTGGTGGGCTGGCCGGCGCTGCGATGCTCAGCCCGGCACGCCCTGCGCCAGCCGCTGCAGGATGTCGGCCGCCGGCAGCGCCATGGCCAGCGCGGCCGACTGCCCCGCCCAGGCCTGCATGCGCTGCACATCGCCATCGGCCAGTGCCTGCTGGCGCATCGCCGCGCTCAGGCCCCGCTGCACCGGGTAAGGCGCTGGCGGCGGCGCGCCCGGCGCGGCGGCCGCCAGCACGTAGGCGGTTGCGATGCAACGCCCGGCGCGGCCGCTGAAGGCACGGGTGATGCGTGTGCCTTCGGGCAACGTGGTGGCCAACGCATCGGCCCAGGCTGGTGCCAGGCCGGCTTCGGGCGCGCGCAAAAAGCCCGTGCCCACCTGCACCGCGCTGGCGCCCAGCGCAAATGCGGCCGCCACGCCGCGTGCGTCGGCAATGCCGCCGGTGGCCACCACCGGCAGGCGCACCGCGTCGGCCACCGCCGGCAGCAGCGCGAACAGGCCCACCAGCTCGGCCTCGGCCAGCCTGGCGTCAAAGCAGCCGCGGTGGCCACCGGCTTCCATGCCCTGGGCCACCACCACGTCGGCACCTGCGGCCTCGGCCGCCAGCGCCTCGGCCACGGTGGAGATGTTGGCCCACCAGGCAATGCCGGCCGCCTTGAGCCGCTGCACCATGGCCGGCGCAAACAAACCCATCACCGACGAGGCAATGGCGGGGCGCGCGGCCAGCAGCGCATCGCACTGGGCGTTGAAGTCTGGCGGCAGGGCATCGCCGGCATCGGCCGGCACCGCCGGGCCCCAGGCGGCAAGAAAATCACCCATCGCCTGCTCAGCTGCGGCCGCACGCAGCGGCGGCGGGTCAGGCAGCCACAGGTTGATCTGGAACGGGCCTGTGGTGGCAGCACGCACATCGGCCGCCCATTGCACGATGGCCGGCGGCGCCATCAGCAACGCGCCACAGGCGCCCAGGCCGCCAGCTTGCGCCACGGCAATCGACAAGGCTGGCGGGCAGGCGCCGGCCATCGGCGCCAGCAGCACGGGCTGCCGCAGGCCAAAGCGCTGGCAGAACTGGCGGGCGCGCTCGGCAGGATGGGGGTTGGAAGTGGGCATGGTCGGCATCGCGGTGTTGGGCTTTGCAGTGCGCCTGGTACGGGCCAAGATCAGCCGCCGCCAGGCAGCGGCGGCCCCTGGCGGCGCCAGGCCTCGGCCACAGCCAGGTTGTTGATGCAGCGCCCGCGGGCAAGGCTGGTGGTTTGGCCGCGCCGGTCATTCGGGCTGGATGCCGGCAGCGTCGGCCACGCGCTTGAAGCGCTGGAACTCGCGCAGCTGGAACTCACCCAGCGCCTTCGGCCCCATCATCATCGGCTGCGACGGCAGGCTGGCGTGGTAGGCGCGGCCGGCGTCGGATGTCATCACTTTCTGGATCGCTGCGGCCAGCTTGTCGACCAGGTCGTCGGGCGTGTCAGCGCGCATGAAGAAGGCCGACCACACTGCCGTTTCGAAGTCGGCAAAGCCGCTTTCTTTCATCGTGGCGATCGCCGGAAAGCCCGGGTCACGCTGGCCTGAGGTGATCGCCAGCACCCGCAGCTTGCCGCCTTTCATCAGCTCGATGGTGCCGGTGAAGTCGATCACGCCGACCTCCAGCGTGCCGCCGATCACGTCAGTCAGCATCTGCGCACCGCCTTTGTAGGGGATGTGGGTGACAGGCAGCCCGCTGGCCGTGCCCAGCCAGGCGGCCACCAGCTGGTAACCGGCCGAGTAGTTGCCCAGCTGCAGTGGCCGGTTCTCGCGCTTGGCGGTGGCCACCACATCGTTGATGGTCTTGTGCGGTGAATCGGCGCGCACCGCAAACGCCACCGGGCTGATGGCCAGGCCGTAGAGCGGGCGCAAATCCTTGAACGGGTCATACGGCAGGTTCTTGATGGTGATGGCATTGACCACCGCCGGTGAGTTGCTGCCCATCAGGATGGTGTGGCCGTCAGCCGGCGCGCTGCGCGCCGCCTGCACCGCGATCACGCCGCTGCCGCCGGGCTTGTTCTCCACCGTCACCGTCTGGCCAAACAGCTTGGACAACTGCTCACCGTAGAAGCGCGACGATGAATCGGCGCCGCTGCCAGCGGCAAACGGCACCAGGATCTTCATCGGCTTGTTCGGGAATGCCTGCGCCGCGGCCTGCATGGGCAGTGCAGCCAGCAGCGTGGCAGCCAGCAGCAGTGTGTTCAATCGTGGGGTCAACAGCGTCATGCGGTGGTCTCCGGTGTGGTGATGGTGTGCTGCGCTTGCAGCTTGGCAATCTCGTCGGGCGTGAAGCCGGCCTCGGCCAGCACCGCCACGCTGTGCTCACCCAGCGTGGGCGCGTGCAGTGCCAGGTCAGCCGGCGTGCGGCCGAACAACGTGGTGGGCCGCAACGCCACCATCGGCCCGACGCTGGGGTGCTGCTGCCGCTGGAACAGGCCCACCGCCTGCAGGTGCGGGTGGCTGGGCAATTCGTCGATGCGGTGGATGCGGGTGGCCGGGATGTCCAGGCGCCGGCACAGCGCCAGCAGCGCATCGGTGGTCAATGTGCAGGTGATGGCCGCCATGTCGGCATACATCTGCTGCACCCGGGCGTTGCGGGCATGGCGGTCGTCGCCACCGTAGGTCTCGGCCAGGTCGGGCCGCCCGGTCTCGGTGAAAAAGCGTTGCCAGTGCGCTGCCGTGTAGGGCAACAGCGCCACATGGCCGTCCAGCGTGGGCGCGGGGCGGCGGCCGCCCGACAGCAGGCGCGCATAACCCGCCGGGCCAGCGGCCGGCTCGAAGCTCAAACCACCCAGGTGCTCGGCCAACGTGAAGGCCACCATGGTCTCGAACATCGGCACTTCCACACACTGGCCCAGGCCGCTTTGGGTGCGCTCATACAGCGCCGCCAGCACCGCGTTGGCCAGCGCCAGGCCGGTGGTCTTGTCGGCAATCAATGACGGCACATAGGCCGGTGTGCCGGGGTTGGGGCCTCCTTCATGCCCCAACAGCGCGGCCAGGCCGCAGGCGGCCTGGATCACGTCGTCAAACGCGGGCTGGCCGGCATTGGGGCCACTCTCGCCAAAACCGGTGGCCACGCAGTACAGCAGCTTCGGGTTGATGGCGCTGCAGGCGGCATAACCCAGGCCCAGGCGCTCGATGGCAGCGGTGCGCATGTTGTGCACCAGCACGTCCACCGTGGGCAGCAGGCGTTTGACCGCCGCCACACCGGCGGGTTGCTTCAGGTCAATGGCCAATGAACGCTTGTTGCGGTTGATGGCCAGGAAGATCGAGCTCAGGCCCCGCACCGTGGACACGCCGTTGGCACGCATCAAATCGCCCTCGGGTGGCTCCAGTTTGATGACATCGGCGCCCCAGTCGCCCAGGATCTGGGTGGCCAGCGGGCCCAGCACCACGGCGGTGAGGTCCAGCACCCGCACACCCGCCAACGGGCCGCTGCGGCGGGGGGCCAACGGGCCACTGCGGCGTTTGGTCGGCGGGGTTTCAGGATCGGTGGGCAAGGTCATGGTGGCGACAGCGGCGGCGCGCGCAGCGGGTTTGAATGGGGATCGCAATGACTGCATTGCAATGTTTGTTGGCTGGCCGCCAAACGCCATCCAGAATGACCCGCGCCAACGACAGACAAGGAGACCGGCGATGTTGGGCCTGATGATCAACCCCGGCGCCTTGCCGCCGCAAGCTGAAAGCTTGCGCGCCGAGGTGCGCGCCTTTCTGGCCGATGTGATGCCAGCCATCCCCAGCCTGAAACGCTGCCGCAACTGGTCAGGCGCCGACGCCGAATTCAGCCGCCAGATGGGCGCACGCGGCTGGATCGGCATGACCTGGCCCAAGGCCTTCGGCGGCCATGAACGCAGCACGCTGGAGCGCTATGTGGTGCTGGAGGAAATGCTGGCCGCCGGTGCGCCGGTGGGCGCCCATTGGGTGGCTGACCGGCAAAGCGGCCCGCAGCTGATGCTCTTTGCGCCGCACACGCTGGCGCCCAAGATCGTGCCGCGCATCGCCCGCGGCGAGGTGTTTTTCTGCATCGGCATGAGCGAGCCCGATTCGGGCTCTGACCTGGCGTCGATCCGCACCCGCGCCACGCGTTGCCGCAAAGACGGCCATGGCGACGGCTGGGTGATCAATGGCCGCAAGCTCTGGACATCGGGCGCGCACCGGGCGCACTACATGATTGCGCTGGTGCGCACTGACGCACCCGGCACTGACAAATCGGCCAACCGCCATGGCGGCATGTCGCAGTTCCTGGTTGACATGACCACGCCGGGCCTGACGGTGCGGCCCATCGTCAACCAGCTGGGCGAACATGACTTCAACGAAGTGACCTTTGACGACGTGTGGCTGCCGGCCGAGAACCTGATCGGTGCCGAAGGCGACGGCTGGGCCCAGGTGGGCGCCGAGTTGGCCTATGAGCGCAGCGGGCCCGAGCGCTACATGAGCAGCAGCCAGTTGCTGCTGGAAATGCTGGACGCCGCCGACGCCGCTGACCCACGCCATGCCGAGGCCATCGGCCGCATCGCCGCCAGCTACGGCACGCTGCGCCAGATGAGCCTGGGCGTGGCCAGCATGCTGGCGCGCGGTGACAACCCGGCGCTGGCCGCAGCCCTGGTCAAAGACCAGGGCGCGCTGGTCGAGCAGGCCATGCCTGACACCGCCCATGCGCTGTTCGGCGGCCAGGCCGTGCCGGGCTCGGCCCTGCATGACGCGATGCACTACACCACGCTGGCCGTGCCGTCGTTTTCACTGCGCGGCGGCACGCGCGAAATCCTGCGCGGCATCATTGCCAAAGGGCTGGATCTGCGATGAGCCACGACGCACAACAAGACGAGCTGATTGCCGACAGCGCAGCCAAGCTGTTCTCCACCCAGGTGCACAACAGCCACCGCCTGCGTGCCGAGCAGGGCGAGTGGGATGCAACGCTGTGGCAGCACATCAGCGATGCCGGTTTTCACTTGCTGCTGGCCACCGAAGCCGCTGGTGGCTTTGGCCAACCCTGGGCTGCTGCCTACCCGTTGCTGCGTGGCCTGGGCTACTGGCAGGTGCCGCTGCCGCTGGCCGAGACGATGGTGGCGGCGCAGTTGGCGGCGCTGGCCGGGTTCAGCATTCCCGATGGCCCGCTGACGCTGATCGAGCAAGGCAACGGCAATGCGCTGCGCGTCGCCAGCCATGATGGCCTGCTCACTGTCAGCGGCACAGCCCATGCCGTGCCCTGGGCGCGCCATGCCACTGCCGCGCTGGTGTCCTTGGCCGACGGCCGGCTGGCGCTGCTGGGCTTGCGCAACGCCCCCGGCGTGGCAGTGCAGGCGCACAGCAACCATGCCGGCCTGCCCAGCGACACGCTGCAACTGCAACAAGCCAGGCTGCAGGCCGTGGCGCCCAACCCGCTGGCCCTGCCGCAGCCGGTGTGGACGCTGGGCGCGGTGGCGCGCGCTGCAATGCTGGTTGGCGCGCTCGAATCGGCACTGGAGCAAGCCGTGCGCTACGCCGGTGAGCGGGTGCAGTTTGGCAAGGCCATCGGCAAGTACCAGGCCATCCAGCAGCAACTGGCGCTGATGGCCGGTGATGTGGCGGCCGCCCGCGTGGCGGCGCTGGTGGCCGCCGCTGACGCACCGGGCGGTGACCGGCTGGACTGCAGCACCACGCTGTTCTCCACTGCCGTGGCCAAGGTGCGCGCCGGTGAAGCGGCCACCCGTGGCACCAGCATTGCCCACCAGGTGCATGGCGCCATCGGCTTCACCCATGAACATGCGCTGCACTTCAGCACCCGGCGTCTGTGGGCCTGGCGTGAAGAGTTCGGCACCGACGCCGCTTGGGCCGCTGAACTGGGCCGGGCTGCGATTCGGGCGCGCAGCGCCGGCTTCTGGCCGGGCATCACCAACAAGCAGTTCTGAGGGTTTTTGACCATGAGCGATGCACAACAAGATGTGCTGGTGCAACTGGATGGCCATGTGGCCACCGTCACCATCAACAAGCCGCCGCACAACTTCTTCACCATCCCGCTGATCCGCGCGCTGGCCGATGCGTTTGAAGACCTGGAGGCCGACCGCCGCTGCCATGCCATCGTGCTGGCGGCCAACGGCACGGCGTTTTGCGCCGGCGCTGACTTCAGCAACCGCGAGGCCACACCGCCGCAGCGCAGCCCACGCGCGCTGAACCCGATCTATGACGAAGCCATCCGCATGTTTGCCTGCCGCAAGCCGGTGGTGGCTGCGGTGCAGGGCCCGGCGGTGGGCGGTGGCCTGGGGCTGGCGCTGGTGGCTGACTTTCGTGTCACTTGCGCCGAAGCCAAGTTCTCGGCCAACTTCAACCGCCTGGGCTTCCACCCGGGCTTCGGCCTGTCAGCCACGCTGCCGCGCCTGGTGGGTGTGCAGCAGGCGGCGCTGTTGTTCTACACCGGCAAGCGCATTGCCGGCGCCGAGGCCGTGGCCATCGGCCTGGCCGATGTGCTGGTGGCGCAAGACCAGGTGCTTGCCGAGGCGCAGCGGCTGGCGCTGGAGATCGCCACCTCGGCGCCGCTGGCGGTGCAGTCCACCCGCGACACGCTGCGCCAGGGGCTGGTCGAACAGATCCGCATCGCCGTGGCGCGTGAAAGCGTGGCGCAGAACTGGCAGTTCAAGACCGCTGATTTCACCGAAGGCGTGGCCGCGATGGCGGCGCGCCGTGCACCCAACTTCCAGGGTGAGTAGGCGCTGGCCGCATGTTCCAGCCTGACCTGCTGGCCGGCCAGCGCCTGCTGATCACCGGCGGCGGCGGCGGCCTGGGCGCGGCGATGGCCGAGCGCTTTGCACAACTCGGCGCCAGCCTGGTGTTGTGCGGCCGCCGTGCCGACGTGCTGCAAGCCACCGCCGAGCGCCTGCGCGGCCAGGGTGCCAGCGTGGCCACCAGCGTCTGCGACGTGCGTGATGCCGCAGCGGTGGACGCCATGCTGGTCGCGCAATGGCAAACCGCAGCCATCACCGGCCTGGTCAACAACGCCGCTGCCAGCTTCATCGCCCAGAGCGAGACGCTGTCGGCGCGCGCCGCCGATGCCGTGCTGGCCACCACGCTGCACGGCGCGCTGTATGCCACGCTGGCGCTGGGCAAGCTGTGGATCGCCCACCGCACGGCCGGCGTGGTGCTCAGCATCCTGTCCACCAGCACCCGCACCGGCCGTGCCTTCACCATGCCGTCTGCCGTGGCCAAGGCCGGCCTGCTGGCAATGACGCGCAGCCTGGCGGTGGAATGGGGGCCACACGGCATCCGCCTGGTGGCGATTGCGCCGGGGCCGTTTCCCACCGACGGATCCAACCGCCAGTTGAACCCGGGTGTGCGCGCCGGCACGGCTGCCAGCGCACCGTTCAACCCGCTGGGCCGTGTCGGCCAGCCGCTGGAGCTGGCCAACCTGGCGGCCTACCTGCTGAGCCCGCAGGCGGCCTACATCAACGGCGAGATGGTGGCCATTGACGGCGGCGCACACCTGCGCACCTCGGGTGCCGAAGACCTGCTGCAGTGGGGGCCTGACCAGTGGGCCGCCGCGCGCGCCGGGCGGGGCCGTTGAGCGGCGGTGCACACTGCGGGCGCAGCACCACCAGCCCGCCCCCGGAGACGCCCGACATGCAGTTCCACGCCCCAGCCTGCCCAACGCGCCGCCAGGCGCTGTTCACTGCTGCCCTGATGGGCCTGGCCGGCCTGCTGCCGCTGCCCGCACTGGCCCAGGCCTGGCCCACGCCCGGCCCGATCCGGCTGGTGGTGGTGTTTCCGCCGGGCGGCTCGGTCGACCAGGTGGCGCGCATCCTGGCGCCGGCGCTGCAGCAGCAACTGGGCCACCCAGTGATCGTGGAGAACAAGGGCGGCGCGTCGGGCGCCATCGGCACGGGCG
>JANNMP010000398.1:0-10669 GCA_031398015.1 Burkholderiaceae bacterium | reverse complement strand
CACCAGCTCGGGGCCGTCGGCCTTGTCACGCAGGCGCAGCGCGCCGCGCAGCGGGTAGGTGGCGGTCACTGCCTTGACCGACACCAGCCGCGCCTCGCCACCCAGCGCCTCGGGCGCCCGCGCCATGCTGGGAAAGCTGCTGCTGTTGGCGGTGGCCAGGCCCAGCGCCTTGGCGCGCTCGGCAAACAGCGGTGGCAGCGGTTGGTCGCTGGCCACCACGGCGTCACCGCCCAGCAGCGCACCGGCGTCGCGCGCCAGCGCCGCCTCCAGCCGGTTGGCAAAAAAGCCCACCGCAGTGAGCGCGGCCACCGCCAGCACCACCGCCACCATCAGCAGGCGCAGCTCACCGGCGCGAAAGTCACGCCAGCCCTGGCGCCAGGCCAGTGAGACGATGGAGACTTGCAAGGCATGGTTGGGCATGGCCGGCACGCTACACCAGTGGCGCTGGCCGGCCCGGCGGCGGGGGTTACGGCCCGGCAGCAAGCCCCTGCTGGTTTGAACCCGCCGTGCAGCGGCTTCGAACCCTAGCGTTCGCTGGCGCTGCTGTAATCCAATGCATGGACACCTCTGCGCACCCCCATCCGCTGCCCCCGGTCTTTGTCTCGCACGGCTCGCCAATGACGGCGCTGGAGCCCGGCGCGGTGGGCCCGTTCTGGCAACGCCTGGGCCCGGCGCTGGCCGCTGGCGGCCGGCCGCAGGCGATCCTGGCCATCTCGGCCCATTCGCTGGCCCGTGAGCCGCTGCTGATGGCCGCTGCCCAGCACACCACGGTGCATGATTTCAGCGGCTTCCCGGCGCCGCTGTACCAGCTGCGCTATGACGCCCGGGGCGCCCCGGCGCTGGCGCAGCAGGTGGCCGGCTTGCTGCGCGCGGCTGGCCTGCCGGTTCAGGTCACGGCCGACGGCGGGCTCGACCACGGCATCTGGGCGCCGCTGCGCTTCATGTGGCCAGAGGCCGACATCCCCGTGCTGCCGCTGGCCTTTCCGCCCGACTGGAGCCCCGCCAAGCTGATGGCCCTGGGCGCCGCGCTGGCGCCGCTCACCCAGCAGGGTGTGCTGGTCTATGCCACCGGCAGCCTGACGCACAACCTGCGTCTGTTGTTCGGCGCCACCCCCCGGCCGGCGCTGGATGCGCCCGAAATCGCACCCAGCGCGGCCTTTCGCCAATGGTTTGCCAGCCGCAGCGCGGCAGCCGACTGGCCGGCGTTGGTCAACTACCGCCAGCAGGCGCCCCATGCCGTGTTGATGCACCCCACCGATGAACACCTGCTGCCGTTTTACGTGGCCGCCGGTGCGGCGGGCGCCTCGGCCCGGGGTGTGCGCCTGCATGACAGCCTGACTTACGGCTGCCTGGCGATGGATGCCTATGCCTTTGGCGACGCGGCCACAGCGCTGGCGCAACGGGCGGCACCAGCCACAGCAGCCACAGCGGCGGTGTAGATTGCCGGCGTGAGTGCCGCCCACACCCGCCTGAACACCATCCGGCTGCAGTTGCTGGCACCCGACGCCGCACCCGGCAGCACCCAGGTGGCGGCGGTGGCCGATTTCTACCGCCGCAACGCCGCCCACTTCGCACCCTGGGACCCACCGCTGCCCACCGACCATGCCGAGCCCGAACGTGTGCAACTGGCGTTGGCCGACGCCGCCGATGCATTTGCCGCTGGCCGCGCCTGGCGCTGGTGGCTGCAGCCAGCCGGCCAGCCGGGCCGGGTGGTGGGCGCGGTGCATTTGTCTGGCGTGCTGCGCGGTGGCTTTCAAAGCTGCCACCTGGGCTATGCGCTGGACGCCGCCTGCCAGGGCCAGGGCCTGATGGCCGAGGCACTGCGTGCGGTGGTCGACGAAGCCTTCTCGCCGCGCCTGAACCTGCACCGCCTCCAGGCGGCGGTGCGGCCCGACAACCAGCGCAGCCTGGGCGTGCTGGCGCGGCTGGGCTTTGCCAACATCGGCCTGGCGCGGCAGTACCTGTTCATCGACGGCGCCTGGCGCGACCACTGGCTGTTCGAGTTGACGAACCCCGGCTTCATCCAGCCGGCGGATTGGTAGCTGGCTGCGCTGGCCCGCAGACGCAGACGCCGGACAGTCAGCGCGCCGGCAGCGTGCCCACCACGCCTTGCACCAGCCAGTCCATGCGGGCGATGGCGGCGTCATCCAGCGCGCCGCTGGCCAGCCGGCTGCGGCCGCTGTTGTCCAGCAGCGGCGCGGCAAACGGCAGCAGTTGGCCGGCCACCACGGCCTGCTGGCGCAGCGCCAGGCCGGCACGCACGGCCTCAGGCAGTGCCGGGCTCAATGCGGTCAGTTGCACCAGCCCGTCCTGCATGCCACCCCACACTGGCCTGGCCGCCCAGCGCCCATCCAGCACCGCCTGCGCCACCTGGGTGTAGTACGGGCCCCAGTGGTGCGTGACGGCGGCCAGCTGCGCCTTGGGCGCAAAGCGCCGCATGTCGCTCTGGTAGGCCAGCAGCAGCACGCCTTTTTCTTCAGCCACCTGCGGCACGGCCGGTGAGCCGCTGTGGTTGGTCAACACATCGGCACCCTGGTTGACCAAGGTGAGCGCGGCCTCGCGCTCGCGCGGCGGGTCGAACCAGGCATTCAACCAGACCACGCGCACCTCGGCCCGCGGGTTGGCCGCACGCATGCCCAGGGTGAAGGCATTGATGCCCTGCACCACCTCGGGCACCGGGAAGCCCGCCACATAGCCGGCCACGCCGGCCTTGCTCTGCTGGCCAGCCAGCCAGCCGGCCAGCCAGCGCGCCTCGTAGTAGCGGGCGTTGTAGGTGTTCAAGTTGGCGGCGGTCTTCCAGCCGCCGGCATGTTCGAACTTGACGTGCGGAAACTCGGCCGCCACCCGCAGCGCGGCCTCCAGGTAGCCAAAGCTGGTGGCAAAGATCAGGCCGCAGCCCTGGGCCGCCAGGTCACGCAGCACACGCTCGCTGTCGGGGCCTTCGGGCACCGCTTCGACGCTGCGGCTGCGCACCCGGCTGCCCAGGGCTTGTTCCATCACCTGGCGGCCCAAGTCATGCTGGTAGCTCCAGCCGGCCTGGCCGACCGGGCTGACATAGACGAAGCAGACCTGCAGTGGTGGCGTTGCCTGCGCACGGGCGCTGGTGGAAATGGCAGCCGGCAATGCAGCGCACACAAGCGCAGCCATGGCGGCGCGCCTGAGGTTTTTGAGCATGGTTGTCCTCGACATGGCCCCAAGAATCGAAAACGCCGGCTTCGGGGGCACGAAGCGGGCGTCGTTGTGGGCAGATTGTCGCTGCGTTCAGCCGGGTGGTTGAGCGGGTGGTTGATCGGTTGGTTGAGCGGGTGCGCCCAGCCGGATGCACATGCCGGCGGCTTGCACCACTTGGGCGGCACGCAGCTTGGCGGTCTTGCGCAGTTCGATGTGCCCGTCCACCAACACCAGGCCTGCGGCCACCATGGCCTTGGCCGCGCCGCCGCTGGGCGCTGCGCCAGTGGCCTTGAGCAGGCGGTCGAGGGTGATGAACTCGGCGCGCAGTTCAAAGCTGTTGGTGGGCATGGTTTGGCACAGCGGGCAAAAGCCGATTGTGGCTGGCGGCCCGGCAGAATCTGGCCGTCACCGCAGCAATGGCCCAGTTGAAATGCCCCAAGTGAAACGCCAAGGCACCATCGTCCGCTTCGACGCCGACCGCGGCTTCGGGTTTCTGCAGAGTCCCGAATCGCCAGCCGATGTGTTCTTCCACGTGCGTGATTTTGACCGGCGCGATGGCCAGCCGGCAGTGGGGCAGGCGGTGGATTTCGAGGAGATCCATGTCGGCACCAAGGGGCCACGCGCGATGGCCGTGCGGCGCAGCGGCAAGCCGCCACCGCGCGCGCCGGCACGCCCACCCGCCGTGGCGCCAGCGCGGCCGGGTTCGCGGGCGCATCGTGCGCCGATCGCTGCTGCAGGCGCCGCCAACGGGCCGACCGCCAGCGTGCCGCTGTTTGCCACAGCGTTGGCCGCAGAGCTCGGCTTGCTGCTTTGGTGCCTGGTCCAGGGCCGGCTCTCGCCCATCATGCTGGTCGCCGGCTTGCTGCTGAACCTGGTCACGTTCTGGGCCTATTGGCAAGACAAACATGCGGCCGGCCAGCGCGCCTGGCGCCGGTCTGAAAGCAGCCTGCATGGCATGGCGTTGGCCGGCGGATGGCCGGCTGCGTGGTGGGCCCAGCAACTGCTGCGGCACAAGTCACGCAAGCCAGCGTTCCGCTCAACCTACCAGGCCACAGTCGTCGCCCACCTTGCGCTGTTGGCGCTGTATGCCGCTTGGCCACTGCTCATCCAGCGCCTGGGTGTCTGATGCGATCTGACGCCGCCGCCGATGCGGGCCATGGCACCAGCCGCAGCCATAGCCTGACTGTGATGCCTGGCGGCTGGACAATGCCGGTGTTCAGCGGCCAGTCCCTGTTGCAAGCCGCCCTGGCCGCCGGTGTGCGCCTGCCACGCGCCTGCCGCAACGGCACTTGCCGGGCCTGCATGGCGCGGCTGCTGCGCGGCCGCATGCACCACCAGATCGACTGGCCCGGCCTGCTGGCCGAAGAACTGGCCGACGGCTGGATCCTGCCTTGCGTGGCCATCGCCGACAGCGACCTGGTCATCGAAGCGCCCGGCGCGGTGGAACTTCAACCCGCGCGCCACAGTCCACCTTGATCCGCCGCGCCCATGGAGATGTGCATGACCCCAGCCACCCTGTTGCCCCGTGCGCTGCTGCCTGGTGCCCTGTTGCCCCGTGCCCTGCTGCCCCGTGCCCTGCTGCCGATCACGCTGCTGTGCGCCGGCCTGGCCCAGGCCGGCACCGTGTTCGTTCACTTTGACCAACCCGAGCGCTACAGCGACGTTGGCCCCAGACACGATGCCGACGCGGTGCAGCAGAGCCTGGCCAGCCACCTGCAGGCGCTGGGCAGCCAGCAACTGCCAGCCGGCCAGACGCTCACCCTGACGATCACCGACATCGACCTGGCTGGCGAGATTCGGCCGTCAGCGCGCCGGCTGCACGGTGTGCGGGTGCTGGGCGGCAGCGCCGATTGGCCGCGCATCAGCCTGCGCTACAGCTTGGCCGACGGCACCCGGGTGCTGACCGAGGGCAGCGACACGCTGGCCGACATGGCTTACCTGATGCGCAGCACCAGCCAGCGCCAGCACAACAGCCGCTTGCCCTACGAGCAGCGCATGCTGGGCGATTGGTTCACCAAGCGCTTTGGCGCTGTGCCGGCGCACTGAGCGCGCCGCCTGCCGTGCTGTGTCAGCGTGCCGCCTTGCGCTTGGCAGCCGCCGGCTGCAGCGCCGCATGCAGCGCCAGGTATTCCTGCGTCAACTTGTGGCGCGCATCCAGGTGCACCATCGGCAGCGCGCGCTGGTGCGATTCCTTGATCCGCACACTCGCGCTGAGGTAGGGCGCCAGCACCGGCAGGCCCTCGTCGATCAGCTCTTGCACCAGCTGCTGCGGCAGATTGGCACGCGGCTGGAACTGGTTGACGACGATGCCGGCCACTTGCAGCGCGCGGTTGTGGTCGGCCTGGATCTCCTTCACGCTGTCGAGCAGCGCATACAGCGCACGGCGCGAAAAATCGTCGCAGTCAAACGGAATCAGGCAGCCCTGGGCGGCGATCAGTGCCGAGCGGGTGTAGAAGTTCAGCGCCGGTGGCGTGTCGATCCAGATGTGGTGGTAACGCGCACCCAGCGCGTCCAGCGCATCACGCAGCTTGTAGATCTTGTAGCGTGATTCCAGCTTGCTGTGCAGCTCGTCCAGCAGCGGGCTCGACGGCAGCAAGTCCAGGTTCTCGAACGGCGTGGCGCAGATGAATTCTTCGGTGGCCTGGTTGCGCAGCGTGAACTTCAACGTCTGGTCGAAGAATTGCGCCGCCGTGTCGCGCGGCTCGTCGGCCAGCGCGCCCAGCAGGTAGCGCGTGCTGTTGCCCTGCGGGTCCAGGTCAACCACCAGCGTGCGCTGGCCTTGCAATGCGCTGATGGCGGCCAGGTTGCAGGTGATCGTGGACTTGCCCACGCCGCCCTTCTGGTTGAACACGACAAAGCGCATGGCGCAGGGCTCCCGGGATGTGATCTGCGGATTGTGCATTGCAGCAAAGGCGCCATCGGCCGGCCGAGTTGGTCAACGCTGCCAATGCCGGTCTGTTCGTCACTTGCCGGTCATGCCAGCGGCTGATACTGTGGCTGTATCGGCGGCAACCGACCGCAACAATGGGTGGAACACCGGAACCCGTCACCGGCGCCGACACACCCGGTGGGGCCTGCATTGCAGGCCCGTCCGTGAGCAACCAGGGCCACCGCGTGTGGCCCTTTGCTTTTGCCGACCCGCCAGCGGATTGGCTTATGCTCGGACAGCTTCGACGCGCCGCCGGTGCGCGTCAGCCACCCAAAGGAGCAACGCCTTGGCGACCCCGAACTACGGTTACGAAAAACGCCAGCGTGAACTGGCCAAGAAGCGCAAGGCCGAAGAAAAGAAGCAGAAGAAGCTGCACAGCCCGGGTCAGGGCGACACCGATGGCAGCCCCGGCCGCGACGCGCCCGACGATGCCTCGCCGGGCCCGGCCAGCGCTGAATCACCACCGCCTGCCGCCTGAGGCGGCCCGCAGAGACGAAAAAAAACCGCAGCCTTGAAGCTGCGGTTTTCACTTGTGCGGCCGCCGTTGCGGCGGCCGCCAGGTTGGCGCTTACAGCGGGCGGATGTTCGCCGCTTGCAGGCCCTTGGGGCCTTGCTTCACTTCAAATTCGACGCGCTGGTTTTCAGCGAGGCTGCGAAAGCCGCCGTTGTTGCGGATTTCGCTGAAGTGGGCGAACAGGTCCTTGCTGCCGTCTTCAGGCGTGATGAAGCCGAAGCCTTTGCCATCGTTGAACCATTTGACGACGCCGGTTTGGGGGTGGTGCTCATGGGGATGTTCCTTTGATGAGTCTGTTGAAGAAAAAAGCCACCGCACCAGCCAACGCCAGCACGGACAGAGACACTCAAGAAACGTCGAACCGGGAGTTCATCAAACCTGACCGGCCCGGGCAGTTGCGGGGTGTGAAACCTGCATCACCTGGGGCGGCGGGAGTAAGACCTTGTGGAAACGGCCTCGTGCATGTCTGTGCCGCGAATGTAACAGGGATTGGGCACGGGCAGCGTGCCGGCCCATTGCCCAGGCTGTTGCGCTCTAGAGGCAGGTCTCCAGCCTAGGGCCGCGCCACACCCGGTGGCTATCATCGATCAGCCGGTTTCCGCGAAGCTTGGCCAGACCTTGAGGAGACATTCGGCATGTACGACTACGTGGTGATCGGCGGCGGCTCGGCTGGCTGTGTGATGGCAGCGCGTTTGAGCGAAGACCCGCAGGTTCGGGTGGCGCTGCTCGAAGCCGGTGGCCGCGACACCAGCGCCTTGATCCACTGCCCCGCCGGCCTGGCGCTGATGGCCAAGACCAAAGGCATCAACTGGTCGTTCCAGACCGTGCCGCAACCGGGCCTGAACGGCCGCCACGGCTACCAGCCGCGTGGCAAGGTGCTGGGCGGGTCAAGCTCGATCAACGCCATGATCTACATCCGCGGCCAGCGCCAGGACTATGACGGCTGGGCCGCTGGCGGCAACCCGGGCTGGGCTTTCGACGATGTGCTGCCCTGGTTTCGCCGCGCCGAGGCCAACCTGCATGGGGCCGATGCGCTGCATGGCGCCGACGGCCCGTTGAGCGTGCAAGACCTGCGCTGCCCCAACCCGCTGGCCGCCCGCTTCATTGAAGCCGGCCAGCAAGCCGGGTTGGCGCTGAACACCGATTTCAACGGCCCCACGCAGGACGGCGTCGGCTGGTACCAGGTGACGCACCGCAACGGCGAGCGTTGCAGCGCCGCCAAGGCCTACCTCACCCCAGCGCTGGGCCGGCCGAACCTGGAGGTGATCACTGGCGCGCGGGTCACCCGCATCGTGCTCGACGGCCACCGCGCTTGCGGTGTTGAGTTCGTCCGCGAGGGCCGCCGCGCCACACTGGCCGTGCGCCACGAGGTGCTGCTGTGTGCCGGCGCGCTGCAATCGCCGCAGATCCTGATGACCAGCGGCATCGGCCCCGGCGCGTTGCTGCAGCGCCATGGCATCACCGTGCGGCACGACCTGGCCGGTGTGGGCCGGCACCTGCATGACCATGTGGACGTGGTGCAGGTGGTCGACACGCCGGGCTCGACCGAATCCTTTGGCCTGTCGCTGCCAGCGGCCTGGCGCACGCTGGGCGACATCCGTGAATGGCGCAACCACCGCAGCGGCCGGCTGACCACCAACTTTGCCGAAGCCGGTGCCTTCATGCGCACCAGCGTTGACGAGCCGGTGCCCGACATCCAGCTGCACTTCGTCATCGGCAAGCTGGTGAACCATGGCCGCAAGACAGTGTTTGGCCACGGCTACTCCTGCCATGTCTGCCTGCTGCACCCCAAGAGCCGCGGCAGCGTGAGCCTGGCCTGCGCCGACCCGCTGGCCGCGCCGCTGATCGACCCCGGCTTCCTCAGCGATGGCGATGACCTGGCGCGCCTGGTGCGCGGCTTCCTGCGCATGCGCCAAGTGCTGGCGCAGCCGGCGCTGGCGGCACTGGGTGGCCGCGAGCTGGCAGCATCCGCCAGCGCGCAGACCGAGCTTCAGATCGAAGCCTTCATCCGCAACCATGCCGACACCATCTACCACCCGGTTGGCAGTTGCCGCATGGGCCCGGGCCCGCTGGACGTGGTGGACAACAACCTGAGGGTGCACGGCCTGCAGGGCTTGCGGGTGGTGGATGCGTCAATCATGCCAAGCATCGTGGGTGGCAACACCAATGCACCGACGATCATGATTGCCGAGAAAGCCGCTGACCTGGTGCGGCGCGCGCGCAGCCACGGTGAAGGCCATGCCTTGCCCACCGCAGCCAGCGCCAGCGCCAGCGGCCAGGCCCTGGAACAAACCCTGACAGCCGCAGCCGATCTCTGACATAATCATGGGCTTCGCTGGTCGTCAGGCCAGCGATTTTCGTTCATCCCCTCTGACCCTTGGCAAGCCGGGCCCTGAAGGACGCCGCAAACGCGTTTTCTGGGCGCACACACCGTGTCTTGCCAGTCCTGGTTGGCGGCGATGCCGTCGCTTCAGGACGTTTTGGGCAGCGCCACTGCAACGCGCAGTGGCACGCAGGCACAGCCAAGTCGCCTCCACCCGCCCCAGCCTTCCACCGAAGTGCGACCACTGCGGCTGCCCGCCCTGTCGGCGGCGCCGTGGCTGAGCCTGCTGTGGCCACACGCCACCGGGCTTGAGCCTTGCCTTGCTGAAAGCTTGCCCCATGAGTTTCGACCTGATTCCCGAATTGGCCGCTGAACTGGCCACCATCGATCTGCCCGAGGCCGCCGCGCCCGCTGCACCCAGCGGCGCCGAGTTCGCCGCCCTGGGCCTGTCGCCCGAGCTGGTGCGCGCCATCACCCACGCCGGCTACACCAGCCCCACCGACGTGCAAGCGCGCGCCGTGCCGCTGGCCATGACCGGGCGTGACCTGCTGGTGTCGTCGCAGACCGGCAGCGGCAAGACCGCCGCCTTTGTGTGGCCGGCGCTTGAGCGCATCCTGGCCGCCCGGCTCGACCCGGCAAAAAAGCGCGCCAAAGGCCAGATGTTCGGCCCGCGCATCCTGGTGCTGGCGCCCACGCGTGAGCTGGCGCAGCAGGTCTCGCACGCCTGCAATGTCTATGGCCACGGCGTGCACGGCCTGCGCGTGGCACACATCGTCGGCGGTGTGCCCTACCAGGCCCAGCTGAAGGCACTGCGTGGCCCGCTGGACCTGCTGATCGCCACCCCCGGCCGGCTGCTCGACCTGATGAACTCAGGCGCGGCCGTGCTGTCGCAGGTGGAGCTGCTGGTGCTCGACGAAGCCGACCGCATGCTCGACATGGGCTTCATCGACGACATCAAGCTGGTCGCGCAAGCCCTGCCTGCGCAGCGCCAGACGATGATGTTCTCGGCCACCTTTGACGGCCCTGTCGGCCACCTGGCCAACCAGCTCACGCGTGAGGCCCAGCGCATCAGCGTGGACAAGCACACCGACACCCACGCGTCGATTTCGCAACGCCTGCACTGGGCCGACAGCATGCACCACAAGCATGCCCTGCTGGAGCAGTTGCTCACCGACAAGGACATGGACCAGTGCCTGGTCTTCACCAGCACCCAGCGCGATGCCGATGAAGTGGCGCACAAGCTGCAGCAGATCGGCCATGCCGTGGCGGCGCTGCACGGCGGCATGCCGCAGGGCCGGCGCAACCGCGTGCTGCAAGACCTGCGCTTTCGCCACCTGCGGGTGCTGGTGGCCACCGACGTGGCCGCCCGTGGCATCGACGTGCCGACCATCAGCCATGTCATCAACTACGGCCTGCCGATGAAGGCCGAAGACTATGTGCACCGCATCGGCCGCACCGGCCGCGCCGGCCGCCCCGGCCTGGCGATCACGCTGGCCGAGCGGCGTGATGTGGGCATGATCCGCCGCATCGAGCGCTTCACCACCCAGCCCATTGCGGTGGCAGTGGTGGCCGGGCTGGAGCCCAAGTACACCGCGCCGACGATGAACGGCCCCAGCTTCGGCGCCAAGCCCGGCTTTGGCGGCCCGCGCCGGCCGGGTGGCTTCGGCGGCCCGCGTGGTGCTGGCGGCGGTGGCGGCTTCGGCGGTGGCTTCAACGCCGACCGCCGCCCCGG
>JANNMP010000351.1:0-2596 GCA_031398015.1 Burkholderiaceae bacterium | reverse complement strand
GCCCAAGGGCGGTGGCCTGAACGAATACGGCCTGGCCAGCTACAAGGTGGCAGGCCAGTTTGCGCAGCGTGAGCTGGACTGGTTGCTGGGCATTGGCGGCATCACGCTGCACACCGGCTGGCGGCTGGCGTCGGCCGAGCAGTTGCAGGCACTGCAACAAGCCCATGGCGCTGTGTACCTGGCGATGGGCCTGGCCGGCACCCAGGCCTTGCGCGTGCCGGGTTCTGACCTGGCAGGCGTGCACGACGCGGTGGACTTCATCGCCACGCTGCGCCAGGCCGATGACCCGGCCACGGTACCGGTGGGCCGGCGTGTGGTGGTGATCGGCGGCGGCATGACAGCCATCGACGCGGCGGTGCAAAGCAAGCTGCTGGGCGCCGAGCAGGTGCACATCGTCTACCGGCGCGGCCCCGCCAGCATGGGCGCGTCACAGGCCGAGCAAGACTGGGCCCTGACCCATGGCGTGGCCATCCACCACTGGCTGGCGCCAGAAGCGGTGCTGGGCGGCGATGGTGCCGCGCGTGGCCATGCGGTGGCCGTGCGCTTCGAGCGCCAGGCGCTGGTGCACGGCCACCTGCAGCCCACCGGAGCGCACGAGACCTTGGCCGCCGACATGGTGCTCAAGGCCATCGGCCAGACGCTGGACAGCGCGCGGGCCGACGACTGCGGCCTGAGCGTGCGCGAAGGCCGCATCGTGGCCGACGACGACGGCCGCACCGGCGTGCACGGCTTGTATGCCGGTGGCGACGCCCGGCTCGGCGGGCGCGACCTGACGGTCGAGGCGGTGCAGGACGGCAAGCGCGCCGCGCACGCCATCCACGCCCAGATCATGGCTTGACAGGAGCAACCACCATGGCCAACCTGCACTGCACCTTTGCCGGCATCAGCAGCCCCAACCCGTTCTGGCTGGCCAGCGCGCCGCCCACCGACAAGGCCACCAACGTGCACCGCGCCTTCGAGGCCGGCTGGGGCGGCGTGGTGTGGAAGACGCTGGGCGAAGAAGGCCCACCGATCGTCAACGTCAACGGCCCGCGCTACGGCGCGCTGCTGACGCCCGACCGCAAATTGCTGGGCTTCAACAACATCGAGCTGATCACCGACCGGCCGCTGCAGCTGAATCTGCAGGAGATCCGCGCCGTCAAGCGCGCCTGGCCCGACCGGGCGATGGTGGTCAGCCTGATGGTGCCCTGCACCGAGGCGGCGTGGAAAGCGATCCTGCCGATGGTTGAAGACACCGGTTGCGACGGCATCGAACTCAACTTCGGCTGCCCGCACGGCATGAGCGAGCGTGGCATGGGCGCCGCCGTCGGCCAGGTGCCCGAGTACATCCAGATGGTCACCGCCTGGTGCAAGCAGCACAGCCGGCTGCCGGTGATCGTCAAGCTCACGCCCAACATCACCGACATCCGCCTGCCGGCGGCAGCCGCCAAACGCGGCGGCGCCGACGCAGTGAGCCTGATCAACACCATCAACTCGATCATGGGTGTCGACCCCGACACGTTGACCATGGCTCCGGCCACCGCAGGTTTGGGCTCCCACGGCGGCTACTGCGGCCTTGCCGTCAAGCCCATTGCGCTGAACATGGTGGCCGAGATCGGCCGCGCCGCCGAGACGGCGGGCTTGCCAATCAGCGGCATCGGCGGCATCGGCAACTGGCGTGACGCGCTCGACTACATCGCGCTGGGCGCCGGCAATGTGCAGGTGTGCACCGCCGCCATGGTCTACGGCTTCAAGATCGTGCAGGAGATGCAAAGCGGCCTGGCCAACTGGATGGACGACAAGGGCTTTGCCACCATCGACGACTTCCGTGGCCGCGCATTGCCCACGGTGACCGACTGGCAATACCTGAACCTGCGCGCGGTCAGCAAGGCGGTGATCGACCAGGCCCTGTGCATCCAGTGCGGGCGCTGCCACATCGCCTGCGAAGACACCTCGCACCAGGCGATCACGGCCAGCAAGGACGGACAGCGCCACTTTGAAGTGATCGACGCCGAATGCGTGGGCTGCAACCTGTGTGTCACCGTCTGCCCCGTGCCCGAGTGCATCACGCTGCGCACATTGGCGCCGGGTGAGGTGGATGCGCGCACCGGCGAGGTGGTGCGCGCCGAGCCAGCCGACTGGACCACCCATCCCAACAACCCGATGCGCAAAGCCGTGCTGGCTTGACCGCGGCTGTCTTCACGGCGGCTTCACGGCGGCTTGACGACCCACCGCCAGCGCGCAACCATCCACTGATTCTTCTGAGCTGGAGCCCCGCATGAAACCCCTGCTGATCCGAGGTGGCACTGTTGTCAATGCCGACCGTGAATGCCGTGCCGATGTGCTGTGTGAAGGTGGCCAGATCACCGCCGTGGGGTTGGGCCTGGCCACACCCGCCGGCTGCGAGACGCTGGACGCCGGTGGGCGTTACGTCATGCCCGGTGGCATCGACCCGCACACCCACATGCAGCTGCCGTTCATGGGCACGGTCACGCGAGATGATTTCTACAGCGGCACCGCAGCGGCGCTGGCCGGTGGCACCACCACCATCATCGACTTCGTCATCCCCGACCCCCAAGAGCCGCTGATGGACGCCTACCGCAAGTGGCGCGGCTGG
>JANNMP010000304.1:0-5193 GCA_031398015.1 Burkholderiaceae bacterium | reverse complement strand
CCATCGCCCGGTCGGCCTGGGCGACACGGGCAAAGTGCGGCGCAGACACCGCCACGTCATAGTCACCGCGCATGGGGTTGTCGAAGAACACCTTGAAGTTGGCCGGCACGCGGATGCGCACTTTCTGGCCCTGGGTGCGTTCCATCCAGCTCTTCAGGTTCTCGTACTGGGCCAGCAGCGCGGCGGTGGCAATGTTGGGCAGCACGCCGATGTGCAGGCTGTCATCGGCCACCGTTGGCACCGGGGTGGCAGCGGCCACGGCCGGCGCTGCCGCAGGGGCCGGCGTGGGGGCAGCCGCTGGTGCAGGTGCCGGCGCTGCGGCGGGTGGTGCAGCCGGTGCTGCTGCGGGTGCAGCAGCCCGTGGTGGTGCAGGTGCAGGTGCCGGTGCCGGCGCGGCAGCCACCGCCACCGGCTTGCCGCCCAACAGGCGCAAGTAGCGTTTGCCCGAAACGTCGGACAACAGCTCGAAGCGCATGCCGGGCTGGATGCGGTTGGGGTCGGCCAGGCCCGACAGGCGCGGGTCATAAAGCTGGGACCACTGCCGTGGCGAGCCGAGGATGCG
This sequence comes from Burkholderiaceae bacterium, assembly GCA_031398015.1. Taxonomy (GTDB): domain Bacteria; phylum Pseudomonadota; class Gammaproteobacteria; order Burkholderiales; family Burkholderiaceae_C; genus Pseudaquabacterium. Next base: position 4,631 of record JANNMP010000304.1, on the reverse strand, counting down.
CCCGGCAATCACCGAGAAGGTGTCGCCGCTCACCACCTCGATCGGCCCGGCATCGGCCGCTGTCTGCGCGTGTGCCGGGCCAGCGCCTGCGGCCAGCGCCAGGCCGCAGGCCAGCGCCACATGCTGCAGCCGTTGCTGCCAGGCGCTGATCTGACAAACCCGGCCAACCCGGCCGATCCGGCCTGTCCGGCCCGCCCGGACCATCAGCGCCGACGTTTCTTCAACCATGCCACGCTCCTCAATGTTGTGCCGGTTCCGGCGGTCTGCTGGGTTCGTCAAGCCCAGCCTTGCCAGCGCCGCTTGCTGCGTTGGCACTATAGGGGGGGATGTCTTGACAACTGGTCACGACTCTGCCAATCCGTGACCAATTTCCCCCGCGTTCAGGGGGTTGCCGACGTTTGCATCGGCGCTGCTGGTCAGTCGATGACTTCGGGCCATTCGGTGTGGAACCACTGGCCTGCCGGCCGGTCGATGCGCTCATAGGTGTGGGCACCAAAAAAGTCGCGCTGCGCCTGCAGCAGGTTGGCGCTGAGCCGCGCGCTGCGCAAGCTGTCGAAATAGGCCAGCGACGCACCGAATGCCGGCACCGGGATGCCGGCGGCCACCGCCTGCGCCACCACCTGGCGCCAGTTGGCCTGGCTGCGGTTGAGCACTTGCTGGAAGAACGGCGCCAGCATCAGGTTGCCCAGGCCCGGCTCGGCTTGGTAGGCAGCAGTGATGTGGCGCAGGAAGCGCGCGCGGATGATGCAGCCGCCGCGCCAGATGCCGGCAATCGCGCCCAGGTCCAAAGCCCAGCCCTTCTTGTCGCTCATGCTGCGCATCAGGTCCAGGCCCTGGGCATAGCTGACGATCTTGCTGGCGTGCAGCGCGTCGTGCACCTGGGCGATCAGTTGCTCGGTGTCCATCTGCAGCTTGGCCGGCGGGCCCTGCAGCAACTGGCTGGCCACCAGACGCTGGGCCTTTTGCGACGACAGCACCCGTGCCTCGACAGCGGCGTTGATGGTGCTGATCACCACCGCGTTCTCGGCGGCGTTGAGCTGCGTCCACTGGCCCGTGCCCTTCTGGCCGGCCTTGTCCAGGATGAGATCGACCACAAACGCGCCGGTCTCGGCATCGCGCTGGGCCAGCGCCTTGGCGGTGATCTGGATCAGGTAGCTCTGCAATTCACCGTCATTCCACTGTGCAAACACGGCGGCCATGCGGTCGTTGGACAAACCCGCCGCCTTGAGCAGGCTGTAGGCCTCGCAGATCAGCTGCATGTCGCCGTATTCGATGCCGTTGTGGATCATCTTGACGTAGTGGCCGGCACCACCGGGGCCGATGTGCACCACACACGGCTGGCCATCGACCTTGGCGGCGATGGCCTCGAAGATCGGCTGCATCACGGCCCAGCTGCTGGCGGGCCCGCCGGGCATGATGGCCGGGCCCTTGCGCGCGCCTTCTTCACCGCCCGACACACCCGCGCCGATGAAGCGCAGGCCCAGCGGCGTGAGCCAGGCATCGCGCCGCTCGGTGTCGCTGTACAGGCTGTTGCCACCGTCGATGACGATGTCGTCGGCCTGCAGCAGCGGGATCAGCTGGGTGATCACCGCGTCCACTGCCGCGCCGGCCTTGACCATCAGCATCACCTTGCGCGGCCTGGCCAGGCTTTGCACAAACGCTGCCAGGTCGGCATGGCCGTGGATGCGCTTGCCTGGGTGGCGGGCGGTGAACTCGGTGGTGGCCGCAGATGTGCGGTTGTAGACGCTGACCGAAAAGCCCCGGCTCTCGACATTGAGCACCAGGTTCTGGCCCATCACCGCCAGGCCGATCAGGCCGAAGTCATCACGCGGCGATGTCATGCCGTTTGGCCTTCAGCAGCGATGTGGCGCAGCGCGCGTTCGAAGCGCTCCACCGGCTGGCCGCCGGAGATCAAATGGCGGTCATTGATGATGACGGCCGGCACCGCGCTGATGCCTTGCTGGTGGTAGAAGGCCTGGGCCTCACGCACCTCGGTGGCGTAGGCATCGCTGTCGAGCACGGCCCGGGCCTGTGTGCCGTCCAGCCCCGCAGCCAGCGCCGCGCCCAGCAGCACCTGGACATCGGCCGGGCTCTGGCCGTCGGTGAAATAGGCCTTGAGCAGCGCGTGCTTCAAGGCCCGCTGTTGTGTTGCACCCACCGTGCCGGCCCAGTGCAGCAGGCGGTGGGCGTTGAACGTGTTCCAGATGCGCTTGCGCTGGCCCTGGCCGAATGTGAAGCCCACTTCGGCACCACGCTGGCGGATGGCCTCGGCATTGGCCGCCACCTGCGCCGGGCTGATGCCGTACTTCTGCGCCAAGTGCTCCAGCGTGTCCTGGCCCTCGGCGCCCATCTGCGGGTTCAACTCGAACGGCTGGAAGTGCAGCGTGGCCTGGATCTCGGGCGCCACGCGGGCCAGCGCCTGCTCCAGCGCGTTCAAGCCGACAGCGCACCAAGGGCAAGACACGTCAGAGACAAAATCAATCTTCATCGTGGGCTCCATCGCTGCGAGTGGTCATGGAAACAGCGCGGTCACCAATTGCGCCAGGCGCGCACCGGCTTTGACCATCTGCTGGCGCTGCAGGTCTTCACGCGCCAGCCGATACGCTGGTTCGGTGGCGGTGGCCGGCCAGTCGTCACCCAGCTTGGCACCGAAGCGCAGGCCCTGGTAGGCACTGGCGGCCTGCACCAGGGTGTCGCTGGCCCACAGCGCCGGCCAGGCGTCGGGTGCACCCGGGCTGCGCTTGATCTGTTTGGCTTCGGCCGCGCCGGCACCAGCCAGCAAGGCGGTGGTGATCTTGCCGGGCAGGTTGTCCCACACCCGGTGCAGCGACCCACCCTTGAGCAGCAGCGCATTGCCGCCGGCGTTGCCATGGTCATTGGCCTCGGCGTCGCTGCCGGGCTCGAGACGCTGGCCTTTGGCGTCCAGGTAGACCGCACCCACATGCAGCGGCTGGTGCACATCACCGACGAAGTGCGCCACCAGGCGCAGCGCCTCGCGCTGGCTGGCGATGTTGAAGCCCGCCGCTGGCTTGCCACCCTGCAGCACGGTGATGGCGGCGGCCAGCGCCTGCACCAGGTCGTTGTCGGCAGCGCCGGGCGCGTTGGCGTCGTACACCGTGCGCGCCACCGACAGGTTGGTGAAGTGCCAGGCGTTGTGCCGGCAGCGTGCCTTGCCGGCCCGGAAACCGCAGTGGCTGGCGTTGCGCTTGACAAATGCGATCAACGCCGCCTTGCTGGCATCGTTCTCGTAGACCTTGCATTCGGGGAAGTCGGTGGCTTTCAGCTTCACATAGGCCCACTGGCCGTCCCTTTTTTCAACCGAGCGCGCGCAATCGGCCCACACCGACGCCATCTGCAGGTTGCCGCCCAGGATGGCGCGCACCTTCTTGGCCGTGGGCGTGCCGGCGATCAGCTGGTCGGCAATGCCGCCCACGGTCTGGTGGCCAAACGGGGCCCAGGCGCGGGCCGGGGCAACCAGGCAGAGCGTGGCCAGCAAGCTGGCCAGCAGGGCAGGGAGGCGTGGCATGTTGAGCGTCAATGTGGCGGCGATGTCGAGCGTCAATGTGGCGGCAGTGTTGTGCCGTGCTGCAGCAGCCTTGGCTGCGCTGGCGCATGGTAGGCGCGCACTGCCGCACTGTCAGTCGGGGTTGACCAGTTGCCGCGCCAGGCGGTTGTGACGTTCGATCAGTGGCCCCAAGTCCAGCGTCACCAGCTGGCCCTGGCGCACCACCACCCGGCCGTTGACGATGGTGGTGGCCGCCGGCGCCGGTGCACACAGCAGCAAGGCGGCCACCGGGTCATGCACCGCGCCGCCGGCAAAGCCCAGCGCGCGCAGGTCAAACAGCGCCAGGTCAGCCGCCATGCCAGGCGCCAGGTGGCCGATGTCGTCACGGCCCAGCACCTGGGCGCCGCCGCGGGTGGCCACCGCCAGCATGGCGCGCGCGGTCATGGTGGCGGGGCCTGTGTCGCAGCCGAATGGAGCCAGTGATTGCCCAACGCGCGCCAGCAGCATCGCCATGCGCGCCTCGGCCAGCAGGTGGGCGCTGTCGTTGCTGGCGCTGCCGTCCACGCCCAGCCCCACCGGCACACCCGCATCCAGCATCTGGCGCACCGGCGATATGCCCGAGGCCAGGCGCATGTTGCTGCAGGGGCAATGGGCCACACCCGTGCCGGTGGCGGCAAAGCGGGCGATGCCAGCGGCATCGAGCTTGACGCAGTGCGCATGCCACACGTCACTGCCCAGCCAGCCCACGCTGTCGGCGTACTGCGCCGGGGTCATGCCGAACCTGGCCTGGCTGTAGGCGATGTCGTGGTCGTTTTCGGCCAGGTGGGTGTGCAGCCTTGTGCCCAGGCCACGCGCCAGCGCCGCCGTGTCGCGCATCAGGCCGGGGCTGACCGAGAACGGCGAGCAGGGCGCGGCCACCACCCGCAGCATCGCGTAACGGCCATGGTCATGGTGCTGCTCGACCAGGCGCTGGGTGTCGGCAAGGATATGGGCCTCGTCCTCGACCAGGCTGTCGGGCGGCAGGCCGCCGGCCGATTCACCCACGCTCATGCTGCCGCGCGCGGCGTGGAAGCGCATGCCGATCTGCCGGGCCGCCTCGATGCTGTCGTCCAGCCGCACGCCGTTG
>JANNMP010000281.1:0-13808 GCA_031398015.1 Burkholderiaceae bacterium | reverse complement strand
CCCACACCGGCCAGCCGGTGCGGCGTGACGGCAGGGCCAGGCTGTTCATCGCTCGAAGTGGCGCAGGAAGGCGCGCCGTGCCCAGCCCGCCAGCAGCGCGGCCGCGCTGGCATCGGCATGGCGGAAGCTGACCAGCGCACGGGCACCGATGCGGGCATCGACACCGGCGTCCAGCCGCAGGTCCAGCGCAAAGCGTGGCTCCAGCGCGGTCAGGCCACGTTTGTCGGCCGCATCCAGCGTGATGCTGCCGCCGCCCGCCTCGCCCAGCGCCGCGCTGGGCAGCAAGCTGCTGGCGCGTGGCACGGCCGCCACCAGGCGCGCGCGCGCCTGTTGGCCCGGGCGGTGGGCCAGCGCCCCATGGATCTGGCTGGCACCGTCGCGCACCTGGGCGATGTCTTCATTGCGCACCAGCGCGCGCACCAGCGGCGCACCCGGCGCCAGCACATGGGCCACCAGCTGGCCCTGCGGCAGGTACTGGCCGGCGATGTCATGCCGCTGCGCCAGCACCAGGCGGCCGGCCACGCCGGCGCGCACCACCAATTGCTCGGTGCGCTGTTGCAGCCGCGCCAGCTCGGCCGCCAGGCGTTGGCGCTCGTCACCGGCCACGCCGGTGCGCAGCGCGTCATGGTCGTGGCTGGCCGCACGCTCGACCTCCAGCCGCGCCAGTTGTTCCTGCACCGCCTGCAGCTCGGCGCGCAAGCTGTCGTTCTGCAAGTGCAGCAATGGCTGGCCGGCCGACACCAGCGCGCCGTCTTCGACCAGAAAGCTGTCGGCAAAGCCGTCGGTGCCCAGGCGCACGCGGGCTTCGTCGGGCAGCCACACCACACCCGGCGCATGGCTGCGGTGCGGCAGCGGCGCCGCGAACAGCAACCCCGCCAGCACCGCCACGCCAGCCAGCGCCAGCGCCACGGCGCGGCCGCGCTGGCCGTGCAGCTCGGGCGCGGCCAGCAGGTGGCGCAGCGCGGCCAGCGCCGGCTTCAAGCCCAGCAGCCACAGCGCCAACCCCAACGCCGCCAGGCCCAGCAGGCTGCTGATGCCGGCCAGCCAGGTGCAGAACAGCAGCAGCAGTGCCGCCCTGCAGGCCCACGACAGTGGCGCATAGGCCAGCAGCCAGGGCAACGCGCCGGGGGCATGGCCGTCAAAACGCGCGCCGCGCACACCCAGCAAACGTTGGGCCAGGTGCTGCCACAGGCGCTGGCTGCGCCAGGCCAGGTTGGGCAGCTCGAACTGGTCACACAGCATGTGGTAGCCGTCAAAGCGCAGCAGCGGGTTGCCGTTGACGGCCAGCGTGGACACGCCGCAGACCAACAGCACCGCAAACGCCGCCTCTTTCAGGAGGCCGGGCTCCAGCGCCAGCCACAGCAGCAGCGCCAGCGTGGCCAGCACCAGCTCCACCGCGATGCCGGCGCCGGCCACCGCCACGCGCGCCCGCTTGCTGGCGAACGCCATCGCGGCAGAGGCATCGACATACGGCACCGGCGTCAGCATCAGCAGGGTGACGCCGATCTCATGCACCTCGCCGCCAAAGGCCTTCACCGCGAACGCATGCGCCATCTCGTGCAGGGCCTTGACCAGCGGGTAGGCCAGCCACAGCAGCAGCAGCAGGCGGGCGTTGTGCTGCTGGCTGCCGAGCTGCGCCTGGGCATAGGCGGCGGTGGCGCCGGCATGGGCGCTGAGCAGCAGCGCGCCCAGGCCGATCAACACCAGCACCAGCGCTGCCACCACCGGTGTGAACAGCCAGCGCCAGCGGCCGATGTGGGCCGACAAGAAGCTGTCGGCATCCCACAGCGGCAGCTTGAAGGCCAGCGGGTTGACGGCAGCGCGCCGGCGCTGGCGCTCGGTGCGGCGGCGGCGGTGGATGATGGCGGCCGCATCAGCCGGCATGTCACCCACCAGCAGGTTGGCGCCGAAGGCCTGCGCCATCAGGCGCAGCACCTCGCCCTGGGTGGGCGCGTCGGCGCCGTCGGCGGCGGCGCGCGCGGCCCACACCGCGTCCAGCGTGCGCTGGCCGTCGCAATCGGCCACCAGGCGGTAGGCAATGGAGTTGAAGCGGTGGTGGCGGCCCGACATCGGGTCGGTCAGCAGATACCAGGTCTGGCCACGCTGGCGCTGCGGCGTGATGCGCACACCCGAACGCAGCCGCGGGCGCAGTTGCGCCACGCGGTACCAATCGGGGCTTTGCAGGGGTTCCATGGTGGATGTGCCTGGTTGCGGCGGCGCGGCGGTCCCTAGCCCAGCAGGCGCCAGGCGGTGTGGCGCAGCCACTGCTGCGCGCGCTGCCACCACAGCACGGCGTTGTGGCTGGGGCCGATCTCGATCCTGGCCACACCGCGCAGGCCGGGCCGCAGCAGCGCGGCGGCGGCAGCGCCGCTGCCATCGACCTCAAACACATTGCGGCCAACGGCCAGTGTGGCCACGGCGGCGATGCGCGCCACCTCGAACGGCACCGCCTGCGGCAGCGCCGCAAACAGCACTAACGCGCGCTGGCCCAGGCGCAGCGCGGCGATGTCTTGCTCATCAACCTCGGCCACGATGCGCCAGGTGCCCACGCTGGCCACCGTCACCAGCTCTTGGCCGCGCTGCACCGGCATGCCCACCGACTGGCTCAGGTCACCGCTGATCAGCACGCCGTCAAACGGTGCCGTCAGCGCAGTGCGCTGCAGGCGGCGCTGCACCAGCGCACGCTGGCTCTGCGCTTCTTCCAGCCTGGACGCGGCAATGACGATCGGCCCGGCGTCGTCTTTGGACAGCGCGTCGCGGTACTGCTTGTCGAGCTTGGCCAGCTCGCTGTCCCACTTTTCACGTTCCAGCGCCAGGTCTTGCTCTTCGAGCTGCACCAGCACCTGGCCGGCGCGCACCGCCTCACCCGGGCGTGCGGCCACCGTGCGCACAAAGCCATCCACCGGCGCGGCGATGATGCGCTGGGCCTGGCCCTCCACCCGCACCGGCGCCACCACCCGGTGCGGTGTGGGCCAGGCGGCCAGCACGCACAGCCCCACGGCCGCCGCCAGCGTGCCCAGCCGCCACGGCGACAAGCCGGCGCCACCGTGGCCGGCGGCGGCGCCGAGCCGGGCCCGCCAGCCACTGTCAGCGCGCTGGCGCAGCACCAGCAGCGGGCCGATGAACAGCGCCGCATCCTGGGCCAGTTGCAACGCCGCCGCATCCAAGCCTTGGCGCCGCTCGAACAGCAGCGCACCAGCGGCCTGCCCGGCGCACAGGATCGGCAGCGTGCAGACCGCCAGGCCGCCATTGCCATGCGCCAGCGCGGCATGGGCCAGCGTGGTGCAGCGCGAGGTGTCAGGGGGCAGCGGGTGCAGGACGGCGCAGCGCTGGTCCAGCGCTTCCTGCATGGCCAGCGCGAGCAGGCACACCGCGTCCTGGCGCTGGCGCAGGTCAGCCACGCCCGACACAGCGACCACCCGGCAATCAGCGCCCTGGCGCAGGCCGAGGCTGATGCGCTCGCACTGCAGCAGCAAAGCCAGATCGGCCAGCGCCGACGCGCAGGCAGCGTCGAAGCTGGCCTGCGCCAGCGCGCGTGACTGCAGCAGCAGCATTGCCGCAGCCGGGTTGGGCTGCACCGGTTCACGCCCCGGCAGCGCTGGCGCCGTGGCTGGCGGCGCTGGCGGCGCTGGCAGAACTGGTGAATCCGGCCGTGATGAATCGGTGGTGTGCAAGGCAGGCGGCGTTGGCGTGGGCGATACGGCGCACGCCACCTGGGCACAGGCGGCGTCGTCTTCCCTCCATTACAGGGCCGATGCCCGCACCCCAAGCGCAGGAACACGCTGGCTTTGCTGCCGCATTTCGGGCGGCGGGGGTCAGTGGGGGGTCAGCCGGCTGCGCCGGTTTGTGGCGCTGCCCGTCCGGACGACGCGCGGGCGAATCCGTCAGCTGCGGATGCGGACCCGCTGCGCGTCAATCACCCAGAGCTGGCCGGTCGTGCGCTCTTGGGCGGCGAGCCACACGCCGGCTTGAACCGCAGCGTCACAACGCGCTACTGAACCGGCACCGGGACGATCCGTTCCCGGGCCAGATCAGCTGCATCGCCACGGCTGCCGGGATGTGTTCGGCCTTCAGCGACGGGTACTCATCCAGAATGCCTTGGGTGGATTCGCCGGCGGCCAGGTTGTCCAGCACGACAGACACCGGCACGCGGGTGCCGCGAAAGCACACGGTGCCGTGCAGGATCTGCGGGTCGGCTGTGATGTACGGCTTCCAATCCATGCTGGCCTCACCAATTGACGCGGTTCATCGGATCTTACGGCGGGCTCTGCTTCATGCTGCCAAAGCCGGTCAACTGGGCAAGGGCGTTTCTGGCACCTTCATGGTCAGCCGCTTGCAATTGTTGATCTCGCTGTTCGAGCCCTTGCATTCGATGCCCAACGCCGCGCGAGCGCCGGCCAGGCGCTGATCATGCGGCGCTGTCCTGCCAATCGGCCGGCAGGCGCAGGCGGGCGATGTCGCTGGGCTCGAACTTGACCAGGCCGCCGCCATACACCCGCCCGCTGTGTTTGCTGACCGAGCGGTTCATTGCCGCCAGCATCGGCCGCAAAACATCAGAAGCCAGCGGCTGCAACGGGTACAGCCCGTGGGCGATGTTGAGAAAGCTGACCTGCTGCGGGTTGGCGCGGAACACCGGCGGGCGCCGGCCCATGTAGCTGACCAATGCCGCCGGTGGTGCGCGCATCGCCAGCCAGTGCCAGGGCTTGCGCTGGCGCGCCACGTAGGCCTGGTCGGCACCAGCGCGCCGCGCTGACATCAGGAATGCATCCGCAGCTGCGCGTTCGGCGCTCGCCAGCAGGTCCAGGTCCTGCGGCAGGTTGACCACGCGCTTGAGCCTCGCCACCGCTGCGGGCGTGCCCAGTGCATCGTCAATGATTTCCCTGGCGCGGGTGACAGCCGGCACGGTGAGCCGCTGCGGCAGCAGCGCCTGCCCAGGCGGCAGCACCCACACCTGGTTCATGCCGGTCACCTGGCCACGGGTGATGTGGAACAGCTCACCGAGCTGCGGGCCCTGGCCCTGCTGGGGCATGTGCTCGCGGGCGAACTCTGACCAGCGTGGCGCGTCGCGCAGGCGCGCCTGATCGACCTGGCGCAGCGCTTGCCAGCCGCCTTCGGCAAGCCGGCCCACACGTGCAGGCTGGTCGCCGCCATCGGCACACAGCTGCAGCACCGCCGCCGACACCAGCGCATCACCAAACACCGCCTGGTCGGCGTCGGCCAGCCACAGGCTTTGCAGCCGCAGGCTTTGCATCGCCAGGCTTTGCATCCCCGGGCCGGGGCCGGTGCACAGGGCCCGCAGCGCACTGCCGTAGCCGTTGTCCAGCCACTCGGCCGCTGTCACCAGGCACAGGCCGTCGCCCGGCCGCATGGCCTGCACCGCACGCAGCATGAAGTGCGCATGCAGCCCCGCCAGTTGCGACGCGGCGATGCCGCGTGCGGCCATGCCCTGGCGGTACCAGTGCTTCCAGTGGGCCGGGATGTCGTGGTGGCGCACATACGGCGGGTTGCCCAGCCACAGCGTGCGCCCGGCCACCGGCGGCGCCATGCTGCGGAAGTCACCGGCCAGCACCTGCACGCGCCCGGCCAGGCCGGCCTGGGCCAGGCGCTGGCGCAGCAAGGCCAGCATCTGCGGGTGGTCTTCGACCGCCAGCACCCGCGCCTGCGGGTTGGCCAGCGCCGCCGCAATGGCAAAACGCCCGGTGCCGGCGCCGATGTCGACGATGGTGTCGTAGGCGGCGGCATCGGCCAGGGCCAGCATGCGCTGCACCAGCCAGGCCGGTGTCAGCGTGATGCCATGCGGGCGGCGCTCGGCAGGGCCATGCTGCTGACACCAGGCGTCGCCTGCGGTGTCGCCCTCGGCCAGCGCATCACCAGGCGCAAAGCCGGGCAGAAACAGCGACTCGGCAGGCGCCACCATGTCGCTCACGCGGCGAGTTTGGCCCGCATCGCGCCGATCACTGCCTTGTAGTCAGGCTGGCCGAAGATCGCGCTGCCGGCCACAAAGGTGTCGGCGCCGGCATCGGCGGCGGCGCGGATGTTGTCGGTCTTGATGCCGCCGTCCACCTCCAGGCGGATGTCGCGGCCGGTTTGTCGGCGGTGGTCATCGATCACCCGGCGCAGCGTCGCCAGCTTGCGCAGCGCGGTGGGGATGAAGCTCTGGCCGCCGAAGCCCGGGTTCACGCTCATCACCAGCACCAGATCGACCTTGTCGATCACCCAGTCGAGCACGTCGATGGGCGCGGCCGGGTTGAACACCAGGCCAGCCTGGCAGCCGCTGGCCTTGATCAGTTGCAGCGTGCGGTCGACATGCGCGCTGGCGTCGGGGTGGAAGCTGATCACGTCGGCCCCGGCGGCGGCAAAGGCCTGGGCCAGCGCATCCACCGGCTGCACCATCAGGTGCACGTCGATCGGCACGCGGCTGCCGTCTGGCTTGACGGCATGCTGGCGCAGCGCCTGGCAGACCATCGGCCCGAACGTCAGGTTGGGCACGTAGTGGTTGTCCATCACGTCGAAATGGATCCAGTCGGCACCGGCGGCGATGACGGCCTTGACCTCGTCGCCCAAGCGGGCAAAGTCGGCCGACAGCAGGCTGGGGGCGATGCGAAACGGGCTTGGCACGGGCGTTGTCCTGGTGAGTGCTGGGTGTTGTGGGCCGGATTCTCACAGCCTTCCTAGAATGCCGGCCATGGCCCAACCTCGCTTCCAATCCACCGTGTCCGTGCGCCCGCTGCCCGAGCAGACCGACGCTGCGCAGCAGCTCTACGGCTTTGCCTACACCGTCACCATCCGCAACACCGGCGATGTGGCGGCACAACTGGTGGCGCGGCACTGGCAGATCAGTGACCACCGCGGCGGCGTGCAGCAGGTGCGCGGCCTGGGCGTGGTGGGGCACCAGCCGCTGCTCAAGCCCGGTGAAGAGTTCGAATACACCAGCTGGGCGCAGATTGCCACGCCGCAAGGCTCGATGATGGGCAGCTTCTTCTGCATCACCGAAGACGCGCACTGGTTTGAGTCACCCGTGCCCGAGTTTGCCCTGGCCGACGCGGCCGCTCTGCATTGATGGGCGTTTCGGCAGCCGGCAAGCCGGCATGGGGTGGCAAGCCCGCCACCTGGGACCTGACGGCACTGCTCAACGCCGCTGACCCCAAGGCCCCGCGCCCCGAGCGCCACCTGTGGCTGGTGCGGTTGATCGAATGGCTGCGCCACGGCCATGCCGAGTGGATGCCGATGCCGGCAAGACACCGCGCCCGGTGCTGCGGCTGAAGCACCTGTTGAACATGCTGGAGCGCAACCCGACGCCGCGCGCACGCATCGTGGCGCTGCTGGGCCGCGTCTGGCATGAGACCGACCTGGCCGCGCTGCTGGCCGACTTCGGCTTCACCGCGCGGCGTGACCTGTGGGGCGAGGTGGGTGAGCGGCTGGCGCTGCGCTTCTTGCCCGGCACGCCCGACACCGACGACGGCGCCGCGCTGTTCCAGCTGCTGTTCACCCACGATGATGACGCCGCCTGGCTGGCCGCCATCGACGAGGCCACGCTGGCAAGGCTGGCGGCACTGCTGGGTGCAGCGCGTGACAGCAGCCCGGCCGGCGGCGCCAAGGCGGGCGGCGCCGACACCGCGTCTGACTGGCGCGCCCCGTTGCTGCAGGCCATGACCTGGCTGATCAGCGCCATCCGCGCCGCCGCGTTTGCACCGGCGCTGCGCCAGCGCATGGGGCCTGAGCTGCTGGCCGACCGGCCGTTTGAGCAATTGGTGCGGGCCAGCGAGGCGCTGGTTGATGCGCTGCAGGCCGACGACAGCGGCGACAACAGTGCCACCACCGCGCAGCACGCCACCGCCCAGCACGCAACCTACTTGCGCGCGCTGCTGCAGCGCTGCCGCGCCGCCGCCGCCAGCGTGCCCGAGCACCTGGAGGCGCATGGTGTGTCGGTCAACATCGTGTTCGAGGTCGAGCAATTGCTGGCCCGCTGCGAGCGGCTGGAAGCCCTGCTCGACCTGGCGTTGTCCGACCGCCCGCAGCGTGAGCTGCAGGGCCTGCTGGTGGGCCTGGTGCAGCTGGCGCGCCAGCGCCGCAGCCTGCGTGCGCTGCTCGGGCGGCAGTATTCGCTGCTGGCGCGCAAGATGGCCGAGCGCCATGCCGAGACCGGTGAGCACTACATCACCCGCAGCCGCAGTGAATACCTGGCCATGCTGCGCGCCGCTGCCGGTGGTGGCCTGGTGATCGGCGGCACGGTGTTTGCCAAGTTTGCGCTGCTGGCCCTGGGCCTGGCGCCGTTCTGGGGCGGCGTGGCAGCCGGGCTCAACTACGCCGGCAGCTTCTTGGTCGTGCACCTGCTGCACTGGACGGTGGCCACCAAGCAGCCGGCGATGACAGCGCCGGCCATGGCCCAGAAACTGGCGGCGCTGCAAGCCGGCGCCAGCACCACCGATGCAGCCGACGATTTGTTGGCGGTGGAGGCTTTTGTCGATGAAGTGACGCACCTGGTGCGCTCGCAGATGGCCGGCATCCTGGGCAATGTGGGCGCGGTGATCCCGGTGGTGCTGCTGGTGCAATGGGCCGCCTGGGGCCTGGCCGGCAAGCCGCTGGTCAGCGACGACACCGCGCGGCACATCCTGCACTCGCTCACGTTGCTGGGCCCCACCGCGCTGTACGCCGCCTTCACCGGCGTGCTGCTGTTTGCCAGCAGCCTGGTGGCCGGCTGGGTCGAGAACTGGTTTGTCTACCACCGGCTCGACAGCGCGCTGGCCCACCACCCGGTGAGCGTGGCGCGCCTGGGCCCACCGCGCGCGGCGCGCTGGGCGGCCTGGTGGCGCCGCAACATCTCGGGCCTGGCGGCCAATGTGTCGCTGGGCCTGTTGCTGGGCATGGTGCCGGTGCTGATGGTCTTCATCGGTGTGCCGCTGGACGTGCGCCACGTCACCCTGGGCACCGGCCAGCTGATGCTGGCGGCCAGCACGCTGGGCTGGGGCAGCTTGCTGGAGCCGGCGTTCTGGTGGTGCGCCGCCGGCCTGGTGGCCACCGGGGCGCTGAACCTGGGCGTCAGCTTCTGGCTGGCGCTGAAGCTGGCGCTGCGCTCACGCGGCATCACGCTGGCCGACCGCCGGCGCCTGTATGCCGCCGTGCGCGCGCGCCTGCGCACGGCGCCGCTGAGCTTTCTGCTGCCGGGGCGCGCAACGTGACGGTGCGCAACAGCAACGACACCAGCCTGCACACGCTGCCCAACGGCATGCGCCTGGTCAGCATCCACCTGCCGGCGATGCAAACCTGCAGCATGAGCGTGTTCGTGCGCTGCGGCAGCGGCCATGAGCGGCCACGCCGCAACGGCATCGGCCATGTCATCGAGCACATGGCCTTCAAGGGCACGGCCACGCGCGATGCGCGCCGCATCAACCTGGACGCCGAGCGCCTGGGCGCCGAGGTCAATGCCCACACCGACAAGGACCACACCGCCTTCCACATGCGCGGCCTGGCAGCGCATGCACCGCGGCTGCTGCGCATGCTGGCCGACATCGTGCGCCACGCCACCTTCCCCGATGCCGGCTTCGAGCATGAGCGCGCGGTGCTGTTGCACGAGTACACCGAAGACGAAGACGACCCGATGTCCACCGCCTTCAAGCTGTTTGACCGCGCGGCCTGGGGCACGCATGCGCTGGCGCAGCCGGTGATCGGCAGCCGCGCCAACATCCAGCGTTTTGCCCGTGCTGACCTGGTGGACCATGTGGCGCGGCATTACAGCGCCGCCAACCTGGTGCTGGCGGTGGCCGGGCCCACCGCAGCCGAGCGCTTGCTGCGTGATGCCGAAGACGCCTTCGGCAGCATGGCCAGTGGCACGCCGAATGTGTTGACGGCGCCGGCCTGGCTGGGCGGCTTGAAGCAGCGCGCCATGGCCGGCAGCAGCCAGACCCACCTGGTGCTGGGCTTCCCGGTGCCGGCGATGCAGGCCGACGACCCCACGGCGGCGGTGGCCGCCGCGCTGCTGGGCGAGGGCATGAGTTCACCGCTGATGGACCAGTTGCGCGAGCAGCGGGGCCTGGTCTACCACGCCGCCTGTTCGGCCCAGCTGATCGACAGCGGCGGCCAGTTCATCATCGAGGCCAGCACCAGCCCGGGCCAGTTGCACGAGGCCCTGGCCGCGCTGGCCACGCTGGTGGTGGCGCAGGCCGAGCAACTGGCGCCGGTGGACCTGGAACGCGCCCGCAACCAGATCCGCGTGCGCCGCCTGCGTGGGCTGGACAAACCCGGCCGCCGGCTGGAAGAGGCCGCGCTGGACGTGCTGCTGCTGGGCCGGCTGCGCTCGGGCCGGCGCTGGCTGGAGCGCATGCAGGCGGTCAGCGCCGATGAGCTGCGCCGCGCCTTTGCTGCCATGGCCGCCAGCGGCGCTGCGCTGGCGCTGACCGGGCGCCTGCCGCGTGGCAGCGCCGAGCGGGCGGGCGCACAGCTTCGGCAGCAGGGCTTGCTGCGATGAGGCTGGCGGTGGTGCCTCAGCGCGGCGGCGGTGGTGGTGGTGCGGGCGGCGCGGGCGGTGCGGGCGGTGGTGGTTCATCGCGGCGCTCACCGCGTGGGCGGCCGGAGAACATCGTCCACCACACGATCAGCACCAGCAGCAAGCCGGCGCCCAGTGCTTCCAACACGATCAACCACATCGCCCGATTATCCCGGGCCGCACTGGCCGCCGCACTTGCCGCCGCCGGGCTGCTGCTGGCAGCCGGCTGCGCGCTGCAGCCGCCAGCCACCCCGGTCACGCCCACACCATCGCCATCGGCCACACCAGCGCCAGCGGTCGATCCGGCGCCCGCAGCAGGCACCGGGCTGCCAGCCATGCCTGGCCAGGCCACGCCGCCGCCCCACTTGCCGCGCGCGCGCTGGGTGGCGGTGGACTGGTCCAGCCTGCCCGGCCTGGCCGGCGACCAGCCCAGCGCGCTGTGGCCGGCACTGCGCGCCGGATGTGCCCGGCCCGCAGCCGGCTGGGCGGCGGTGTGCGAGCGCGCGCTGGCCTTTCAGCCGCCAGACGACAGCTTTGCCTGGCAGTTTTTGCAGCGTGAATTGCAGCCTTACCGCCTGGAGGCCAGCGACGGCAACCCTGACGGCCTGGCCACCGGCTACTTCGAGCCGCTGGTGGCGGCCAGCCGCGTGGCGCAGCCCGGCTTTGCCGTGCCATTGCACCGCCCACCTGCTGACCTGGCCCAGCGCCGGCCCTGGTACACCCGCCAGCAGGCCGAGACGCTGCCAGCCGCCGTGGCCGCGCTGCGTGGCCAGGCCATCGCCTGGGTGGCCAGCCCGCTGGACGCACTGCTGCTGCAGATCCAGGGCTCGGGCCGGCTGCGTTTGACCGAGCCAGACGGCCGCGTGCTGACCGTTCGCCTGGCTTTTGCCGGCCACAACGACCAGCCGTACCGGTCAGTGGGCCGCTGGTTGATCGACCAGGGTGAGCTGCGGCCCGACGGCGCCACCTGGCCGGCCATCCGCCAGTGGGGCCAGCAAGCAAGTGCGGCCAGGCTGCAGCAGATGCTGTGGCACAACCCGCGGCTGGTGTTCTTCCGCGAAGAGCCCTTGCCCGACGAGCGCATCGGCCCGCGCGGGGCCCAAGGCGTGCCGCTGACACCGGGCCGCTCGGTGGCGGTGGACCCGTTGGCCGTGCCCTATGGCACGCCGCTGTGGATCAACACCACCGAGCCGCTGTCGGCGACACCGCTGCGCCGCCTGGTGATGGCGCAGGACACCGGCAGCGCCATCACCGGCGCGGTGCGCATTGACTATTTCTGGGGCACCGGGGATGCGGCAGAACAACAGGCCGGCCGCATGAAGCAGCCGCTGCAAGCCTGGGCGCTGTGGCCACGTTGAAACCTTGCAGGTCAGCCTGCCCCGGCCGCTGCGCGCCGCCACGCCTGGCCAGCCCCCGGCTTGCGCGCCCCGCAGCCCGGGGAGCGGCATCGGGACCGGTGGTGCAAAGCGGTGCGCCCACCAAGGTAATATCACTGGAAGCGCCGCTTTAACCCTTTTTTCAGCTTTTGCAACGGGTTGTGTGCTCCACCCGGCCCAAGCCACATCGCTGTCCGCAGGACCCATGCAGCAGTATCTTCCCTGGTTCATCGCCACCGCGGCACTGGCAGTTCTCGGCACACTGGCATCACTGTGGCTGTTGCAGGCATTGCGCCGCCCGGCGGGCCCGCCACCACTGCCGGTGGAGTGGGACTTGCTGCCGCGCCCGGTGTTCACTGCCGACGAGCGCCGTGTCTACCGCCAACTGCGTGACGCGCTGCCGCACCACATCGTGCTGGCCAAGCTGCCGCTGGTGCGCTTCTGCCAGCCGGCCGACCCGAAAGCGGTGCGCTACTGGTTTGACCTGCTGGGCGCCAACCATGTGACCTTTGCCGTGTGCAGCGCCAACGGCCGGGTGCTGGCGGCGATCGACCTGAGCTACGACCGTGGCGGCCCGCCGGGCCGGTCGACCCGCATCAAGCAGGCGGTGCTGGCAGCTTGCCGTGTGCGCTATCTGCGTTGCCCGGCCGACCACCTGCCGTCGATCCCCGAGCTGCAATTGCTGGTGCCGATGGGCAGCAATGCCTCACGCGGGCCCCAGCCGGCGCATGGCGCGGCGTCGATGTCCGGCTCTGCGCCTGGCATGGCCGGCGTGGCGCGCCGGCGCGAGCGCGGCACGCTGTGGCAAGACTCGATGAGCTTCCACGACTCATTCTTCTCGCCCGGGTCGCGGCGCGAGCTGGATTCGGGCCCGGGCGAGTTGCGCAGCGGCCTGGCCGAGGCCGATCTGGCACCGGCTGGTATGGTGGTGGATGACCCGGCCCCACCCAAGCCGCAGCCCTTCCAGCATTGATCTTGGGCCTGGCGGCCCACAGGCCAGCCAGCACCCCTACGACCGCCTGACACCGCAGGCCGTGCTCGACGCGCTGGACAGCGTGGGCCAGCGGGGTGACGGCCGGCTGCTGCAGCTCAACAGCTACGAGAACCGGGTCTTCCAGGTGATGCTGGAAGACGGCGGCGCGGTGGTGGCCAAGTTCTACCGCCCCGGCCGCTGGAGCGATGCGCAAATCGCCGAGGAGCATGCCTTTGCCGCCGAGCTGGCTGACGCCGAGGTGCCGGTGGTGGCGCCGCTGGTGCTGGCCGGCCAGGCCGGGGGCAGCAGCCTGGCGCTGGTGGACATCGATGGCCAGCCGTTCCGCGTGGCGGTGTATCCGCGCCGCTCAGGCCACGGCCCCGAGCTGGACCACGCAGCCACCCTGCGCTGGCTGGGCCGCTTCATCGCCCGCCTGCATGTGGTGGGTGCGCGCTGCGCCTTCAACCACCGCCGCACACTGAATGCCCACACCTTCGGCCATCAGAGCCTGGCGCGGCTGCTGGCGCTGGACTGCATCGGCCCGGCGCAGCAGGCTGCCTGGCGCCGCAGTGCCGAACAGGCGCTGGCGATGGTGGATGCGGCGTTTGCCGCCACGCCATTCACACCGCTGCGCCTGCACGGCGACTGCCACCCGGGCAACATCCTGTGGCGCGATGAAGGTGATGCCGGCGGCCCGCACATCGTCGACCTGGACGACGCCGTCAACGGCCCGGCAGTGCAAGACCTGTGGATGCTGCTGTCGGGTAACAGCGACGCCATGCGTGGCCAATTGGCTGATGTGTTGCAGGGTTACCGCCAGTTCCGCTGCTTTGATGGGCGTGAGCTGGCGCTGGTCGAGCCGCTGCGCACGCTGCGCATGCTGCACCACAACGCCTGGCTGGCCGAGCGCTGGGGCGACCCGGCGTTTCCGGTGGCGTTTCCGTGGTTTGGCACGGCGGCTTACTGGGGCCAGCAG
>JANNMP010000277.1:0-6399 GCA_031398015.1 Burkholderiaceae bacterium | reverse complement strand
CGGGTGCTGGGCCTGCGCTGATGGCCGCCGTGGCCGCCGTGGCCAGCCAACGCCTGTTCTACATCGACCGCCTGCGCACCGTGTTGACGGTGCTGGTGATCGCCCACCACTGCGCCATCACCTACGGCGGCAGCGGCGGCTGGTTCTACCGTGAGGTGCGTGACGGCGGCACACCCAGCAGCCTGGCGCTGACGCTGTTCTGTGCTGTCAACCAGGCGTTCTTCATGGGCCTGTTCTTCATGCTGGCGGGGTACTTCACGCCCCTGGCGTTGGCTGCCAAAGGGCCGCGCCGATTTGTGCAGGACCGGCTGCTGCGCCTGGGCCTGCCGCTGCTGGTGTTCGGCTTGGTGCTGGGGCCGTTGACCGTGGCACTGGCCGGCATGCAGCAAGGCCAGCCGCTGCTGGCGCGCTGGCTGGGCCTGATGGCGCAGGGCCGCTTCTTCATCGGCCCGCTGTGGTTTGCCTGGGCGCTGCTGCTGTTCTCGGGCGGGTGGCTGCTGCTCAGCCTGTGGCGCCAGCCGCTGCCCGCGCCGGTGTGGCCGGCGCCACTGCCGCCGCCCGTGCCTGACGACACGGCCTGGCTGCTGGCCGCACTGGCCGTTGGCGCGGCAGCGCTGGCCATCCGCCAGTGGGTGCCGGTGGGCGAGAACGCGCTGGGGCTGCAACTGGGCTACTTCCCGTCCTATGTGTTTCTGTTTGCATTGGGCACTGTGGCCTGGCGGCATGGCTGGCTGGACACGTTGGGCCGGGCGCAGGCGCGGCGCTGGGGCCGGGTGAGCCTGTACAGCGTGCCGCTGCTGGTGCTGGCCTCGGCACTGACCGGCGCCTTGGCGGGCAAGCCGGTCAATTTCAACGGCGGCCTGGGTGTGGCGGCGGTGGTCTACGCGTTCTGGGAGCCGTTGGTGGCCTGGGGCATCATCGCCCGGCTGCTGGTGGGCTGCCGTGACCGCTTCAACACACCCAGCCCACGCTGGCAGCGCTGGGGTGGCCAGGCTTACGGCGCCTTCATCGTGCACCCGCCTGTCATCGTGGCGCTGGCGGTGCTGCTGGCGGGCTGGGGCGCCCCGCCGCTTGTCAAGTTCAGCACCCTGCTGGCAGCCGGCACGCTGCTGTCGTTCGGCCTGGCAGGGTTGCTGCGGCGGCTGCCGGGCGCGCAACGGGTGCTGTGATGCGCCCATTCACCACAACCCACAAACCAAGGCCTCCATGACCGACACCGCTGCCCCAGCGTTTGAAGTCCTGCCCCGCGACCTGTCGGCCTACCGTGCCGGCAATGTGGGTGTGGACCATGTGCACCGCTTCGAATCCGGCCGACCGGGCCCGCATGTGCTGGTGAACGCGCTCACGCATGGCAATGAGTTCTGCGGCATGGTGGCCGCCTGCCATCTGCTGGACGAAGGCGTGCGGCCACGCATCGGCACGCTGACCATCGGCTTTGCCAATGTGGCGGCCTATGAAAGCTTCGACATCGCGCGGCCCTTCGACAGCCGGCAGCTGGTGCACAACCTGAACCGCATCTGGTCGCCGGTCTGGCTGGACGGCCCCGAGCGCAGCCCCGAGCTGGACCGCGCCCGCGCGCTGCGGCCGGTGGTGGCGGCGGCCGACCACATCCTCGACCTGCATTCCACCAGCCAGCCGGTGCAGCCGTTCTGGGTCTACCCAGACCGTGCACGCAACGCCGCCGCCGCGCTGGCCATCGGTGAGCCCGCCGTGCATCTGGTGATGCCGCAGGGCCTGGGCAGCGGCACGCCGCTGATCCAGCATGGGCTGCATGGCACCGATGACTTCCATGGTGTGGCGCTGGTGGCCGAATGTGGCCAGCACTTCCAGCAGGCCAGCGCCGACCGCGCCATCCGGGTGGCGTTGCGGTTTCTGGCGCATTTCGGCTTGATCGACGCCAAGCCAGATCTGCCGCCAGCCGCGCCGGCGCAGCGCTACCAATTGCTGCAGACCTGGGTGATCAAGACACCTGAATTCCGCTTCAGCCGGCCGCTGATCGGCTTCGAGACTTTCGGCCCGGGTGAACTGATCGCCACCGACGGGCCTGAGGCCATCCACGCGCCTGCCGAGGGTTGCACCGTGCTGATGCCGGCCCGCACGGCCATCGTCGGCCGCGAAGGCGTGTATCTGGCGCGGCGGCTGGCGCAATGATGGTGTCGCAGACCGCCCCGGCGGCCGCCGGGGCGGACGTGCTTGTCTTCAGCCTTGCTGCCTGCGCCGACGCGCAGCCATGCCGACCAGGCCCAGACCGGCCAGGATCATCGCGTAGGCAGATGGCTCGGGCACTGCCAAGGGCGAGAGAGAGATGTTGTCGTAATAGACCGTGGACGCGTTGAACGCCGTCGCTGTGCTGGAGAAGCCGAACTGCAGGATCTGGCCCGCGCCGCCCGTGACCGTGAATGGAATCACGTATGTGCCCCAGGTGGTCGGCATTGTGCTCATGTCGATCGTGGCCGACGCACTGGTCTGGAAGCCCTTGGACGGGTCAAGCGTCTTGACGAACGCCAGCGCGGTGGTGGGCGCGGCCAAGTTGCCGACCTTGGCGTCGAACTGCAAGAACCATGTGATCCCGACATCGGCAGCGCCGACCGTCTGCTCCTGGAAGACATTGGCCTCGACCAACTGCCCGGCGCTGTGGGCATTGACGTTGTTGTAGTCGTTGTAGACGCTCAACTGCCGGCTGCCCTGCTCCGGACCGCCCTGGCCTTCCACAGAGACACCGCTGAAACCACTGGAGCCGTTGGGCGCCGCAAACGTGCCGTAGCCATACTGAAAGGCGCCGCCGGCAGAGAAGACATTGCCATAGACGCGCCAACCGTCGGCACTGAGTGCGGTATTGCTTTGGCCCCCCGGCGGCGCTGCAGCGGCCAGGCTTTCGAAGCTTTGGCTGTAGGCAACGATGTCGGCATGGCTGGTCAAGGGCACAACAAGCAAAGGGCCAAGGGCAAGGCTTGCAAGCACTGCGTTCTTCAATTTGCGTCTCCTGTAAGCTCGAAAAGGAAATCCATGAAACCGCTTTCAGTGTAGGCAGGTCGCTGCCAACCGTCCATACCAGGGGGGCCGGGTAAACGCTGATGCCTGGCCTGCCTCCCCAAGTTGGCAGTCGCCGAAGCCCGGCCTGGCGGGACTGCTGGCCGACATGTGCCGTCTCACCACCGGTAGGCCAGGATCAGGACACAGGCGGTGGCACACATCAGGCTGTTGCCCAGTGTGACGACCACGGCCTTGTCGGTCTGCCGACCGTTCTTCTCGTACAGCCAGGCCGACATCGTCGCGTTCGATGCCATCCAGGCGCCCCATGTCCAGAGTGAATGCTGGGACGAATCGGCACTGGCCCAGATGGCCCAGAACGTCGGCAGATAGGTCAGCAGCCGGGTGGCGCTGAAGACGTTGAACGCGCCGTCCAGCAGGCGCTGGTAGACGGCCCGGTGGCGCTGGCAGCGTTCAGTGCCGGCGCTTGGCCGCACTGCGGCGGCCGGCGCCAAGCTGGTGCTGGAGATGTGTTTCATGACCCACCAGACGCTGCGACGGCGCCGATCCGGACACGGCCGGTGGCCAGGGCGCCTGAGCCCGATGTTCCCAGCGCACGGTCAAGCCCGTGCAGTGGCAGGCGGTACCAATCGCTGACCGGCGCCTGCGCCACGAAAGCAGTGCGTGCCCGTGCCGCCCATTGCGCGGCGCTGGCCCGGTCGCCCGCAGGCAGGGCGCAGCGGCCGGCCACTGCGCGCAGGCGCGCCAGCGCCGGGGCCGCCGGGCTGAGCGCCGGCTCGGTGGCGCTGATCGTTGCCTGCAGGTACGGCAGGCCCTGTGCCGGCCGGCCTGCGGCGCACAGCACTTCGCCGCGCAGCGCGTGCGGCGCCAGCGTCGGTTCCGACCGGTATTCAGCCGGCTCCAGGCCATAGGACGCGGACAGCACAGCCAGCGCCGCTGCGGCATCAGCCTCGTGCAATCGAATGCGCGCCCATTGCTCGGCGCTGGCATTGCTGTCGGCCATGCCGCTGCCATGCAGATCGCCCACCAGCGGCTTGAACTGCGGCGCGCGCAGCAGCACGGCCTTGGCCGCTGCCACATCACCCTGCATCACGGCGTTGTGGCTGAGTTGCACCCAGTCATAGGATGCAAACGGTGCGCCACCGTCGCCGGCACGGATGCGCAGGCCAATGCGCTCCTGCAGCAGTGCATGCGCCCGCTGGTGCTGGCCGGTGGCCATGGCCAGCGCGGCCAGGTAGGTGGCAAACCAGCGTTGGTCGATCACGCCATCGGTGCTTGTGAGCGCCCCCAAACCTGCCGCTGCGCGTCAGGCCCCCCGAGGGGGCCAAGGAACCTCGGGAGCGGCCCATCGTTTCCTTGAGAGTGGCCTGCGCTGCATCCAGCAAAGCCCAGGCCTCGGCATAGGGCATCAGGCCCATCGAAAAGGCCTCTTTGCATGGGTGGCGGCCACCACCGCTGCCTGCAGTCTGCCGCTGTCGCCCAGCCGGTTCAGCACGGCAAAGGCCTGCTTGAGGTTGCTGCGGGCGTCCTGGCTGCGGTTGCGCGCCGGTGAATCTGCGGCCACGCGCAGGCGCACGGTCGCTGCAGTCCTGGAGTCAGGCCCATCGACCGCCGTGGCCATGGTGATGGCCCGCCGCCACAGCGCCATGGCGTCTTCGAAGCGGTTGTCGATCTCCAGCAGAACGCCCATTGCGTCCAGGGTTCGGGCCAGGGCCAGGCTGGGTGGGCGCTTGTCCAGTGGCCTTGCCATTTCCACCGCAGCGAAGATGGCGCGCGCTTGGTCGGCGCCGCCGCTGGGCAGCAACAAGCCTGCCCGTGCAGCGCGTGCCGCCAGGCCGGCGCCAGCCGCACGGCAGGCGCATCGGACCGTCTGAGCAGTGCGATCTGGCGCGTCGCCAGTTCGGTGGCCAGACTGCCGACGCCGATGTCGGTGTAGACGCGGGCAATCGCGCCGTAGAGCTCGGCCTGCACGTCGGGCCGCCCGGCATACCGCTGCCCGACCAGGCGCGCCACGGCTTCAAGCGGCGGCGCTGCGCCGGCCCCGGCTGCGGGCACTGGGCCCGGCGAAGCCTGCATCCGGAACACGCTCTCGGTGTACTCGGTCACCAGGCGGGCACGCTCGCTGGCGCTGGAACGGATCGATCATGATTTCGTAGGCGCCCGACAGCACTGACATCTGCACGCCGTTCTGATTGATCGTCTGCGTGGTGCCGACGCTGTAGCCCAGCCCGGCGTTGTTGGCGAAATCCATCACCAGCAAGCTGGCCTGGGCAGATGTGGCAGAGGCAAGCAAGGGAATGCAGACAAACCGGATCGGTGTCATGGAACTGCTCCTTCGAAAAGTTGGCAGAACCGACGACGACAACAGTTTGATCGTCTTCAGCGGACTGCGACGCAGACCGCAAGCCGGGTTTTGCAAGAAGACGGGTTCGGCTTCAAAGCCACGGCCCGGCAAGCGTGAAGCCTTTGTCGGCGGCGTTGCGCCAGATCGCCTGGCTGCTGGTCGATCTGCACGCTGGATGCCGCATCAGCCGCCGCGCAACCTGAACCGCTGCAACTTCCCCGTCTCGGTCCGCGGCAGCGCGTCCACAAACACCACCGCTCGCGGGTACTTGTACGGCGCGATGCCGGCCTTGACGAAGTCTTGCAGCGCGCGGGCGCAATCGGCATCGCCCAGCACCCCAGGCTTCAGCACCACGAACGCCTTGACGATCTGGCCGCGCTCCTCGTCGGCCACGCCGATCACGCCGCACTCGGCCACTTGTGGGTGGCGCAACAGGCAGTCTTCGACCTCGGGCCCGGCGATGTTGTAGCCGGCCGAAATGATCATGTCGTCGGTGCGGCTCTGGTAGTGGAAGTAACCGTCGGCGTCTTGCAGGTAGGCGTCACCGGTCAGGTTCCAGCCGCCTTGCACATAACTGGCCTGGCGGGCGTCGTCCAGGTAGCGGCAGCCGGTGGGGCCTTTGACGGCCAGGCGGCCCACCGTGCCAACTGGCACCGGCTGCAACTGCGCATCGACCACACAGGCGCGGTAGCCGGGGATGGCTTTGCCGGTGGCACCGGGCCGCGCGCTGGCCTCGTCGGCCGAGATGAAGATGTGCAGCAACTCGGTGGCGCCGATGCCGTCGATCAACGTGATGCCGGTGGCGGCCAGCCACAGTGCGCGGGTGGCCGCGGGCAGCACCTCGCCGGCTGACACGCACTGGCGCAGCGTGCCGCCCTGCCCCACTGCCAGCTTTCGCTGCTGCGCCGCGTCGGCCATCGCCCGGTACGAGGTGGGCGCGGTGAACAGCACCGTGGCGCCATGCTGGGCGATGCCGTCGAGCAAGTCGGCTTCGGATAGATTCAACCGTACAGAAGAGAAGGTCAAAGTAGCTATCGTCCTCAGGGTCACTGGCGAAAAGTCCG
>JANNMP010000263.1:0-5913 GCA_031398015.1 Burkholderiaceae bacterium | reverse complement strand
GCCGGTGCTGGGCGATTGGTCACTGCCGTCGCAGGAGATCCATGCGGTGTTCCCGTCGCCGCGCCAGGTGCCGGCCAAGGTCAGCGGCTTCATCGAATGGCTGCAGGGCCAGTTTGGTGACGGCTGGTGGGCTGCGCCGCCTTGAGCCGCCCGCTGTGACTACTTGGCGCTGAACAGGAAGTTCAGCACATCGCCGTCCTTGACGATGTAGTCCTTGCCTTCGGCGCGCATCTTGCCGGCGTCCTTGGCGCCTTGCTCACCCTGGCACTGGATGTAGTCGTCAAAGGCAATCGTCTGGGCGCGGATGAAGCCACGCTCGAAATCGGTGTGGATCACGCCAGCGGCCTGCGGCGCGGTGTCGCCTTTGTGGATCGTCCAGGCGCGCACCTCCTTGACCCCGGCGGTGAAATAGGTCTGCAAGCCCAGCAGCGTGAAGGCGGCGCGGATCAGCCGGTTCAGCCCCGGCTCGGTCTGGCCCATCTCGGCCAGAAACAGGCCACGGTCGGCATCGTCCATCTCCGCCAGCTCGGCCTCGGTCTTGGCGCAGATGGCCACCACCGGTGCGTTCTGTTTGGCTGCGTACTCTTTCAGCCGGTCCAGGTAGGGGTTGTTGTCGAAGCCGGTCTCGGCCACGTTGCCGACAAACATCGCCGGCTTGGCGGTGATCAGGCACAGCGGCTTCAGGATCACCCGCTCTTCGCGGCTGAAGTCGATGCCGCGCACCGGCTGGGCCTGGTCGAGTGCGGCCTGGCATTTCTCCAGCACCTTGACCAGCGCGGCGGCTTCCTTGTCATTGCCGCTGCGTGCGGCCTTGACATAGCGGTGCAGGCTTTTTTCCACCGTGGCCAGGTCGGCCAGGCACAGCTCGGTCTGGACCACCTCGATGTCGTTGACCGGGTCAACCTTGCCGGCCACATGGACCACGTTGTCGTCGTCGAAGCAGCGCACCACGTTGACGATGGCATCGGTCTCGCGGATGTGGCTCAAGAACTGGTTGCCCAGGCCCTCACCCTGGCTGGCACCCGCCACCAGGCCGGCAATGTCGACAAATTCGACGATGGCCGGCACCACCCGCTCAGGGTGCACCACGGCGGCCAGCGCGGCCAGGCGTGCATCGGGCAACTCCACCACACCCACATTCGGCTCGATGGTGCAGAACGGGTAGTTCTCGGCCGCGATGCCGGCCTTGGTCAGGGCATTGAAAAGGGTGGACTTGCCGACATTGGGCAGGCCCACGATGCCGCATTGCAGGCTCATGGGGGGCTTTCGCTCTGGGGGTGGTGGTGGCGTGCAGTGCGCCGCCGAGCCCGGCAGTTTATTCGGGCGATGCACAACAGCCCGGGTTTCTACAATGGCCGCCATGGCAAGCCATGACGTGTGCATCCGCGGCCTCGGGCCGGTTGGTCTGAGCCTGGCCCTGGCCCTGGCGCGCCAAGGCTTGCGCGTGGCTGTGGTGGGGGTGGGCGCCGGCACGCCAGCGGTTCCTGCCATGCCCGATGTGCGCACCTATGCGCTGAACGCCGCCTCGCGCCGCCTGCTGACCGAATTGCGGGTGTGGGACGCCTTGCCTGCCGACGCGGTGACAGCGGTCGACGACATGCAGGTGTTGGGCGACGCACCGGCTGGTTTGCTGCAGTTCTCGGCCTGGCAGCAGGGTGTGGACGCACTGGCCTGGATCGTCGACGCCGCCGCGCTCGACACCGCGCTGCACACGGCGGCGCGCTTTGCGCCGCACCTGGCGCTGCTGGCTGAGACCAGTGCCGATGTCGCAGGCGCCACGCTCACCGTGCTGGCCGAGGGCAAGGATTCGGCCAGCCGCGCCGCACTGGGTGTGGCCATGGAGCGGCTGCCCTACGGCCACAGTGCGCTGGCCGCGCGCCTGGTGGCCGATGTGCCGCATGCAAACGTGGCGCGCCAGTGGTTCCGCGCGCCCGATGTGTTGGCCCTGCTGCCGTTTGACCGGCCCGCGCCAGGCCGCAGCTATGGCCTGGTCTGGTCGATGCCCACTGAGCGTGCCGCTGCGCTGCAGGCCGCGCCGCAGGCCGAATTCGAAGCCGCGTTGGCCGAGGCCACCGGCACGGGCCCAGGCGCTGGCGCAGACAACAGTGCAGACATCGGCGCTGACACCGGCGCCGGCGTGCTGCACCTGGCCAGCGCCCGGCTGACCTGGCCACTGGCGCTGGCCCATGCCCAGCGCCTGTGCGGCCCGGGCTGGGTGCTGGTGGGCGACGCCGCGCACCAGGTGCATCCGCTGGCCGGCCAGGGGCTGAACCTGGGGCTGGCCGACGCCGCGTCACTCGCCCGGGTGATCGCCGAACGTGAGCCCTGGCGCACACTGGACGACGAAACCCTGCTGCGCCGCCATGTGCGTGCGCGTGCCGGCGCCACCCAGGCCATGGCCTGGGTGACCGACGGCCTGCTGCACCTGTTTGCGCAACCGCAGCCGCTGGTGCGGGAACTCCGCAACCGCGGCATGGGTCTGCTCAACCAACTGGCGCCGATCAAGCGCTTTCTGACCCAACGTGCGCTCGACAGCTGAGCGCTGCCAGCACCACTGCGGCCACCACCGCTGCCACCACCGGACACCTCTGCGATGACCCCCAAGCTTGTTCAACGCGCCGCCGCCACCCTGGGCCTGTGCGCACTGCTGCTGGGCACTGCCCTGGCCGACGAAGCCGCCATCCGCAAAAACCTGGCCGAGCGGCTGCCCAACCTGCCCAAGATCGATGAGGTTCTCAAGACGCCGATCCCCGGGGTGTTCGAGGTGCGTCTGGGCACCGAGGTGGTCTACAGCGACGACAGCGGCAACCACCTGATCCAGGGCGCGATCATCGACACCCGGACCAAGACCGACCTGACCCAGGCCCGCATCGACAAACTGACCGCCATCGACTTTGCCAGCCTGCCGCTGAAGAACGCGGTGGCCATCAAGCAGGGCACTGGCGCGCGCAAGCTGGTGGTGTTTGGTGACCCCAACTGCGGCTACTGCAAACGGCTTGAGCGTGACCTGATGGCGCTGAAGGACGTGACCATCTACAACTTCATCTACCCCATCCTGGGGCCTGATTCCATCGCCAAGAGCCGCGACATCTGGTGCGCCAAAGACCCCGGCAAGGCCTGGCGTGAGTGGATGGTTGATGGCAAGCCGGCGTCGAAGGCGGCCGCCAACTGCGACACCACAGCGCTCGACGCCAACACCGAGCTGGGCCGCAAGCACCGGGTGCAGGGCACACCGGCGGTGGTGTTCGAAGACGGCAGCCGCGCGCCCGGCGCCATCCCGTTGCCGCAGCTCGAATCACGCATCGCCGCTGCCGCCAAGAAGGGCTGAGCGAGCGCCAGGCCCGGCGTCGGCAGCGGCCACAATCGGTGGCCATGACGCCCCTGCCGCCGGCTGACCATCCTGCGCTTCACCCCACCACGACGGCTGCCGCGCTCTGGCTGGGCCATGCCGGGCTGTTGCCCTTTGTGGCCGGCGCGCTGCTGGTGTGGGTGGGGCTGGCGCCCGAGCAGCATGCGTTTGTGGCTGGTGCGCTGTCGGCCTATGCGGCACTGATTGCCTCGTTTCTGGGCGGCATCCACTGGGGCTTCGGCTTTCGCCACAGCGCGCCACCGGCATCGTTGTTTGTCTGGGGTGTGGCACCGTCGCTGCTGGCTTGGCCGGCGCTGCTGATGCCGCCACACGCCGGCCTGGTGGTGCATGGTGTGGTGCTGGTGCTGTGCTACCTGGTCGATCGGCGGGTGTACCCGGCCCAGGGCGCGGCACATTGGCTGACGCTGCGGTTCCGGCTGTCGGCGGTGGCGGCGCTGGCGTGCTTTCTGGCGGCGGCCGGCAGCTGAAAGTGAGCCGTCCATGCCGAGCTGCTTGATCGAACTGGACGATCTGCACAGCCACCACTTCCGCGTCACCGTCAGCGTGCCGCAGCCGGCGGCCCAGCAGTTGCTGTCGTTGCCGGTGTGGATCAACGGCAGCTACATGGTGCGCGAGTTCAGCCGCCATCTGTCGGGCATCACCGCGCGCCAGGGCAGGCGTGCCGTGGCGCTGCAGCAACTGGACAAGACCACCTGGCAGGCGGCCTGCAGCCCCCGCGCGGCGCTGGTGGTCAGCTACCGGGTGTATGCGTTCGACAACTCGGTGCGCGCGGCGTTTCTGGATGCGCGGCGCGGCTTCTTCAACAACACCAGCCTGTGCCTGCGGGTGCATGGGCAAGAGGCCGCACCCCACCGGCTGCAACTGGGCCGCCTGCCGCGCGGCTGGCAGGTGGCCACGGCCATGGCGCCGGCAGCCGATGGCACGCCCCTGTGCTTTGAAGCCGCCGGTTACGACGAGCTGGTGGACCACCCGTTTGAGCTGGGTGTCTTCTGGCGCGGCAGTTTCACAGCCGGCGGTGTGCCGCACGACATGGTGGTGTCCGGTGCGTTGCCAGGCTTCGACGGTGCGCGCTTGCTGGCCGATGTGCAGAAGGTGTGCGCAGCGCACATGGCGTTCTGGCATGGCGACAAGCGCGAGCCACCGCCGTTTGCCCGTTACCTGTTTTTGCTGAACGCGGTGGACGACGGCTTTGGCGGCCTGGAGCACCGCGCCAGCACCGCGCTGATCGCTCCGCGCCGTGATTTGCCCGGTGTGCGCCAGGATGCCGGCAGCGACGGCCATGTCAGCTTGCTGGGCCTGATCAGCCACGAGTATTTCCACAGCTGGAACGTCAAGCGCCTGAAGCCCGCCGACCTGGCCGCCGTGGACTGGAGCCGCGAAAACCACAGCCGCTTGCTGTGGTTCTTTGAAGGCTTCACCTCGTACTACGATGAGCTGATGCTGCGCCGCAGCGGCCTGATCGACGCGCCGCGCTACTTGCGGCTGCTGGCCAAGACCATCAATACCGTGGCCGCCACGCCAGGCCGGCAGGTGCAGAGCGTGGCCGATGCCAGCTTCGACGCCTGGGTCAAGTACTACCGCGCCGACGAGAACACGCCCAATGCCACCGTCAGCTATTACGCCAAGGGTGCGCTGGTGGCGCTGTGCCTGGACCTCACGCTGCGCCAGCATGGCGGCTCATTGGATGCGGTGATGCGCGCGCTGTGGCAGCGCAGCGGCGCTGGGGCCGGGCTTGGGCATATCACCGAAGCCGACATTGCCGAGGTGCTGGCCCAGGTGGCCGGTGTGCGGCTCGATGCCGAGCTGCAAGCCTGGGTGCATGGCACCGGTGAGCTGCCGCTGGCCACGCTGCTGCCGGCCATGGGCGTGGCGCTGCGGCGCGAGCGTGCCGGCTTTGCCGCCAGCCTGGGGCTGCGCCTGTCTGAAGGGCCGCTCAGCGGTGTGCAGGTCAAGGCCGTGCTGACCGGCAGTGCCGCAGCCGTGGCCGGCGTGTCGGCGGGCGACGAACTGCTGGCGGTGGACGGCTGGCGCATCCGCCGGCTCGACGATGCGCTGGCCTGGGTGGCGCGGGCGATGCCCGTCACGCTGCTGCTGGTACGTGACCAGCGGGTGCTGAGCTTGCCACTGCAGCCGCAGCCGGCGTCGGCGCTGGCCAGCACCGTGGCCCTGGTGCTGGCCGACACACCCGGCCGCGCCGAAGCCACGCGCCGCCGCGCCTGGATCGATGCCTGAGACCACGCCTGCGCTGCCCCTGGCCGCAGCGCCGCCACGCCGGCCCGGCTTCTGGCTGCTGGCCGCCGCCGTGCTGCTGGCGCACCTGCTGCTGAGCAACCAACTGGCCGACGGCCGCGTGGGCTGGGGCGCGGGCGAGGCAGCACCGGCGCGCATCGAGGTGGCCTTTGTGCGCCGGCTCGAAGCGGCAGCGCCGCCAGTGGTGGTGGCCGTGCCTGCGCCGGCCGCGCCGCGCCTGCCAGCGGTGGCCAAGGCGCCGATGCCGGCAGCGTCGGCGGCGCTGGCGGCTCTGGTGCCAGTGCCGCAACCGC
>JANNMP010000246.1:0-6376 GCA_031398015.1 Burkholderiaceae bacterium | reverse complement strand
CCACACCTACCCGCGCCATCAGCGCTCGTGTAACCTCAGCCATGGGACTTCTCCTCTCCAGTTTCAGATTGACTCCCGAACCGTCAATCTTGGTGCCTCGACACCGTTTATGGACTGGGGAAGTCCCTTCATATTCGCTCGAGCTGACCTCCACCGGCATGGCACTTGGCCCGCGAGCCGGTGCAGAGCATTCTTCCGTCTCGCGGGCCAAGCAACATTCCGGTTCCGGCCGCTCAGCTCAATTCGTTAGGCGTGCCAGACAATTTGGAGTTGAACTATGGATGCCATTAAGTCAATGCACGCACGGCGTTCGATCCGAAAGTATAAGGATAAGGCTGTTCCAAGAAATGTGATTGAAGAACTGATTTGGGCGGCAGTACAGGCGCCAACTCCGCCGATCAGCGGCGATAGCGCTTGGGCAATTGTGGTTATCGAAGGCACTGCAAGACTGGAAGAATATGGGGAACGTGCTCGGCACTACGCCTATGAGCATCAGCCAACTGACAAGCCATGGGCATGGACTACGCGCCCTGGGTTCAAGGTTTTCTGGGGTGCGCCAGCCCTGGTCCTGATCTGCGCCCGTATGACAAATCCAGAGGCGCCATTTGACTGCTGCAGGGCCGGGCAAAATTTATTGATTGCAGCACATTCTCGAGGTCTAGGAACCTGCTGGGTAGGAGCACCGATTCCGTGGTTGCTGAACATAGAAGTACGAAATGAATTAGCAATTCCAGATGGATTCAGCCCATCGACAGCAATCACAATCGGATATCCCGACGAAGTACCGACTGGATCACCTCGATCAAAACCATCCATACAGTGGAGCTGAGCGCAGTGCCGCAACGACTTGCCCTCGAACTTGTGTCACTTCACCCACGTGTTGAGCTGGATGATCGGCAGCAGCACGGCCAGCACGATCAACATCACCACGCCGCCCATCAGCACGATCAAGAGCGGCTCCAGGATGGTGGCCAGTGCCATGGCGCGGCGCTGCACCTCGCCGGTGAGCTGGCGCGCGGCGCGGTCCAGCATCTGCGGCAGTTGACCGGTCTGCTCGCCCAGGCGGGCAAACATCGCCAGCAGGCCGGGGAAGCGCTTCTTGGCCGCCAGCGCGGCGGCCAGCGGCGCGCCTTCACGCACTTGCACCAGCGCGTCCAGCGCATCGGCGCGCAGTGCGCGGTTGCCCAGGGTCTCGGCCGCCGCCTGCAGGGCTTTGAGGATCGGCACGCCGGCGTTGGCCAGCATCGCCAGCGTGCCGGCAAAGCGCGCCGCGTTGTAGCCGCGCGCCAGGCGGCCGACCAGCGGCAGGCCCAGGCTGGCGGCGTCAAAGCGCTGGCGGAAGGCCTCACCGCGCAGCGCCAGCGCCAGCAGGCCGCCGCCTGCGGCCAGGCCCAGGGCCACCAACCAGCCCCAATGCCGCACAAAGGCGCTCAAGTTGAGCATCGCCGTGGTCAGCCAGGGCAGGGCGCGCTTGCTGCTGGTGAACACGCTGGCCACCTGCGGCACCACATAGGTGACGAGAAAGATCACGATCACCAAGGCGATCAGCGACACGATGGCCGGGTACAGCGCCGCGCCCAGCAGCTTGGCACGCAGTGCCTGGCGTTCTTCCAGGTCGTCGGCCAGGCGCTCCAGCACCGCGCCCAGTGCGCCGCTTTGTTCGCCGGCTGCCACCACCGCGCGGTAGACATCGTCAAATTCACGCGGCGCACTGGCCAGCGCGCGGGCGAACGGTGAACCGGCATTGACCTCGGCACGCAAGTGCGCCACCAGGTCACGCTGGGCGGGTTGGTCGGCTTCGTCGGCCAGGGCGGTGAGGGCACGCTCCAGCGGCAGGCCGGCGCCCACCAGGCCAGCCAGCTGGCGTGTCCACACCGCCAGGCTGGTGCTGCTGAAGACACGCCGGCTCCAGCGCGATGCGCCGGCGCTCTGCACGCTGGCAGCCAGCGCGGCCACGCTCAGCGGCACCAGGCCCTGGGTGCGCAGCTGGCTGCGCGCGGCCTTGGCGTTCTCGGCTTCCAGCACGCCGGTGCGCGGCTTGCCGTTGTCGTCCAGCGCTTCAAAGGTGTAGGCGGGCATGGGCAGCAGTATCGGCCAGCCAGTGCGGCGGCTCAGCCCGGCTGCGCCTGGGCCAAGCGCTGCGGCAGCGCCGCCTGGCGCAGCTGCTGCTGCAGCAACAGCGCCGCTGGCATCGGCTTGCCGAACAACCAGCCCTGGCCCAGCTTGCAGCCCAGTTGCAGCAGCGCGCTGGCGTCGCGCTCGCTCTCCACGCCCTCGGCCACGGTCAACACGCCCAGGCTGCGTGACAGGCCGATCACCGCATCGACGATCTTGGCGCTCTGTGGCTGGTCATGCAGGCTGTGCACAAACGAGCGGTCGATCTTGATCTTGTCGAAGCGCATCTCGGCCAGGTAGCTCAGGCTGGAGTAACCGGTGCCGAAGTCGTCCAGCGTCACCGTCATGCCGGCGTCTTTCATCGCCTGCATCACCTGGCGGGCGCGGCTGGTGTCGCTGACCAGTGCGGTCTCGGTCAGCTCCACGTCCAGCCGCGCCGGTGGCACGCCTTCGGCCTGCAGCACGGCCACCAACTGGTCGGCCAGGGTCAGGTCCAACATCTGCTGCGGCGCCACGTTGATCGACAGCCGCCAGTGCGGTGGGAACTGCCGCAGCTCGCTGCAGGCCTGGCGCAGCAGGGCCAGGGTCAGCGGCCCGATCAGGCCCGAATCCTCGGCCAGCTGGATGAACTGCGCCGGTGCCAGCAGGCCACGCTGCGGGTGGTTCCAGCGGCACAGCAGCTCCACTGACTGCACGCTGCGGCTGGCCAGATCGACGATGGGCTGGTAGTGCGGCACGAACTCGCCGCGCGCGATGCCCAGGCGCATGGCTTCTTCCAGGGCGGCGCGCTCGGCCACCTGCGCGTCCAGGCTGTCGTCGTAGCAGCAGACAACGCCGCGGCCCTGGGCCTTGGCGCGGTACAGCGCCGAGTCAGCCTTGCGCAGCAGGGCGTCGCCGTCGGCGGCGTCGTCGGGGCAGCGGGCGATGCCCACGCTGGCGCCAATGGTCACCGGCAGCCGGTCAATTTGCATCGGCTGGCGCAGCCGCTGCACGATGGCCTCGGCCAGCGCCTGGCTGGCATCACCGCTGCCGCTGGCCTGCTCGTGGAAGGCGACAACAAACTCGTCGCCACCGAAGCGCGCCAGCAGTTCACCCTGCTGCAGGCAGGCACACAGGCGTTGCGCCACTTCCTTGAGCACCAGGTCACCCACCATGTGGCCATGGCGGTCGTTGACCGGCTTGAAGCCGTCCAGGTCGATCATCAGCAGCGCCAGCTTGCGGCCGTCGCGCGCAGCACGCGCCAGCGCGGTGGTCATCGCGTCATGCAGCGCGGCGCGGTTGGGCAGGCCGGTGAGCAGATCGGTGGTGGCCAGGCGCTGGATGCGGTCTTCGGCATCGAGCAAGAACGCCCGCGAACCGGCCAGGCGCCGCGCCAACCGGCGCCACAGGCCCAGGCCCAGCAGTGACGCGCCCAGCAGCGCAGCGCCGCCCAATGCCAGCGTGCGCTGCTTCAATGCCGTCAGCTCGGCCTCGGTGGCGGCCACGGTGGCGGCGGTGAATTCGGCGGTGGCCGCCGCCAGCAGCCGGGTGTGGTGCTGGTAGCGCGGGCCGTCGAAGATGCTGCGTGCCACGTCGGCAGCGCCCACGGTCACCGCTTCGAAGGCCGACTCACGCAGGTTGCCCAACTCCTCGGCGGCGGTGCGGGTCTGCTGGTCGAAGCGGCCCGCCACGGCCGGTGGCGCCAGGGCCTTGGCCTGGCGCAGCGCCTGCTCCAGCTCAGGCAGGTGGGTGTCGTAGGCCTCCACCCAGCGGCGGGCGCCCGACACCACCGCCAGCAGCGCAGTGGCGGTCAATTGCTGGTCGGCCAGCCGCAGCTCACCGGCCAGGCGCTGGGCGCGGGCATGGCGCTCGGCGGCGGCGGCGTGCGCTGCGGTCAGCCAGAAGCGGTCGGCCAGCAGGCTCAAGATGATCAGCGCCGCGCCGGCCAGCGCCAGCGCCACCGACTGCCGCGCCAGGGCCATCGTCTGCTCGACGATGGACACGGTCGGGATCAGTGGGCCGGCCACGCTGGCGGGCGGCGCCGCTGTGGCATGGGCGCCTGGGTGGGTGCTGGGGGTCATGGAGGGCGGCATGCGGTGGCGCGCACTGCAATCACGCCAGCACACCGGTGGTTTATCGGCTGGGCGACCCCGGGCTTGACCTTGCGGGGCAGTGTGGCGGGCGCCTGGCGCCGATGTTGTGCAGCCCTCCCGGTCCGCATCGGTGTACTTTGGCGCTGCAGCGGCTGCCGGCAGACAAACCGGGCATGTCAGCCGCCGCCATCGACCTGTCTGCGCTGCGCAAGGCGCTGGGCTGGTTGACCGAGGCCTTGGTGCCGTGGCTCGCACAAGCGCA
The DNA here is from genome assembly GCA_031398015.1 of Burkholderiaceae bacterium. Classification (GTDB taxonomy): domain Bacteria; phylum Pseudomonadota; class Gammaproteobacteria; order Burkholderiales; family Burkholderiaceae_C; genus Pseudaquabacterium. The sequence continues at coordinate 1,927 of JANNMP010000246.1, read as the reverse complement.
AGCAGATCAGCTGGCACCGGGGCTGACCCTGGCGCAGACGCAACTGCTGCGCTGCTTGATCGACAGCGTGCTGCCCGGCGCGCGCGTGGCGGTGTTCGGTTCGCGGGCCACCGGCCGGTCGTGGCCGTTCGCTGACCTCGACTTGCTGCTGATCCAGCCACCGCGCCCGAGCTGGGCCCAGCGCGCCGCGCCGCGTTCAGTCGCGCGTGACCCGCAGCACTTCTTCCAGCGACGTGATGCCCTCGGCCACCAGGCGCTCACCGTCTTCGCGCATCGGCACAAAGCCATGGCCACGCGCGGCGCTGTACAGCTCGCTTTCAGCGGCGCGGTTGTGGATCAGCGTGCGCAGCGCGTCGTCCACCACCATCAGCTCATAGACACCGGTGCGGCCCTTGTAGCCGGTGCGGCTGCACTCGGCGCAGCCAACAGGGTGCCAGCGGCCGTCGCTGTCCTGGCGCTTGCAGTGCGGGCACAGCTTGCGCACCAGGCGCTGGGCCTGCGCGCCCAGCAGGCTGCTGCTCAGCAAATACGGCTCCACGCCCATGTCGACCAGCCGCGTGATGGCGCTCGGCGCGTCATTGGTGTGCAGCGTGGCCAGCACCAGGTGGCCGGTCAGGCTGGCCTGGATGGCGATCTGCGCGGTCTCGAAGTCCCGGATCTCGCCGATCATGATCACGTCCGGGTCTTGGCGCAGGATGGCGCGCAACGCCTTGCCGAAGGTCAGGTCGATCTTGGCGTTGACCTGGGTCTGGCCGATGCCGGGCAGCTCGTATTCCACCGGGTCTTCCACCGTCAGGATGTTGGTGCCGGCGGTGTCGATGCGGCCCAGGCTGGCATACAGCGTGGTGGTCTTGCCGCTGCCGGTTGGCCCGGTCACCAGCACGATGCCGTGCGGTTGGTGCACCAGGCGGTCAAAAGCGCTCAGCACATGGCCGCTCATGCCCAGGGCTTCGAGCGTGAATTTCGATTCGGTCTTGTCCAGCAGGCGCAGCACTGCACGCTCACCATGGGCGCTGGGCAGGGTGGACACGCGCACGTCGATCGCCCGCCCGCCAATGCGCAGGCTGATGCGCCCGTCCTGCGGCAGGCGCTTCTCGGCAATGTCCAGCTCGGCCATGATCTTGAGCCGGCTGATCAATGCGGCATGCAGCGCGCGGTTGGGTTGCACCACCTCGCGCAGCGTGCCGTCGACCCGAAAGCGCACGCTGCTGCTGCGCTCATACGGCTCGATGTGGATGTCCGATGCGCCGTCCTTGGCCGCCTGCGTCAGCAGCGCGTTGAGCATGCGGATGATCGGCGCGTCGTTGGCTGCTTCCAGCAGGTCTTCGACCGCTGGCAGATCCTGCAGCAGGCGGCTCAAGTCGACCGCGCTTTCCACCTCGCCCACCACGGCGGCGGCGCTGCTTTCACCGCCGGCATAGGCCACGGCAATGCGCTCGGCCAGCACGCTGGCCTGTTCACGCTCGACGCGGCTCACGCTGTGCTGGCGCATCACCTCGCCCAGCGCGCTGGGCTGCAGGTTGCCGTCGGGCGCCCACAGCACACGCTCATGGCCAAAGTCTTCCAGCAGCAGGGTGTGGGCCTTGGCAAAGCCATAGGGCAGCGGGTGGCGGGCGGCCATGGTGTGGGCTCAGTTCCGGGGTGCGGCGGCGGGTGGCGGCGACGCTGGCGCCGGCACCGTGGGCAGCGGCATCGGCTGGCCCCTGGGCGGCGGCGCCGGCAGCACCGGCGCATCGTTCACCGTGGTCAGTGATTTCTGCACCGGCTGCTCGGCCTGCTGCTGTGCGCGGATGGCCTCGTAGCGGTCCAACGACAGCGTGCTGGCGGCGCCCGCGTCGCGGATCACCACCGGCCGCAGGAACACCAGCAGGATGCTCTTGCGGCGCTCGCGGCTGCTGTTCTTGAACAGGTTGCCCATCACCGGCAC
>JANNMP010000222.1:0-2214 GCA_031398015.1 Burkholderiaceae bacterium | reverse complement strand
CAGGATGCGCTCGGGGTTCAGCCCGTGCAGGATGTACTTGAAACCGTCGCCTTCTTCACCGATGCGGTCTTCCAGCGGGATGCGCAGGTCGTCGATGAACAGCTGGTTGCTGTCGACCGCCTTGCGGCCCATCTTGGCGATTTCGTGCACCGCGATGGCCGTGCGGTCGAGCGCGGTGTAGAACAAGCTCAGGCCCTGGGTGCCCGTGCACTGCTCGGCCGGCGTGGTGCGCGCCAGCAGCAGGATTCGGTTGGCCACCTGGGCGCTGCTGATCCACAGTTTCTGGCCCGAGACGCGGTAGTGGTCGCCCGATTTGTCGACACCCCGCACGGCACGGGTTTTCAGCCCCAGCGTGTTCAGGCCGCTGTCGGGCTCGGTGACGCCGAAACACGCCTTGTCATGCCCGGCGATCAACGGCGGCAGCCAGCGCGCCTTTTGTTCATCGCTGCCGAACACCACCGCCGGGTGCAGGCCGAAGATGTTCATGTGCACCGCAGACGCGCCCGACAGCCCGGCGCCAGTGGCGGCAATGGTGTGCATCATCAACGCCGCCTCGGTGATGCCCAGGCCGGCTCCTCCGTAGGCCGGTGGCATGGCGATGCCCAGCCAGCCGGCCTGGGCCAGCGCCTGGTGGAAGTCAAACGGGAAGCCACCCTCGCTGTCCTTGGCCAGCCAGTAGTCGGCGTCAAAGGGCTCGCACAGGCGCTGGATGGCCGCGACGATCTGCTGCTGTTCGCTGCTCAGGTTGAAGTCCATGGCGCGAGCTTAGGGCGGTGCCTGTGGGCGCCTTGACACGCAAGCGACGGCTTGCGGCCGCTGTTTGCACGCATCATCGCCGCGCCAGCCGCAACCACAACCGCACGGAGACAAGCATGCAAGCCACGATGATGAACGTGCCGCTGTCGATCCACCACTTCCTGGACCGGGCCGGCACGCTGTTCAAGCGCAATGCCATCGTCTCGCGCCTGCCCGACAAGAGCCTGCGCACCCACACCTACGGCCAATGGCACCAGCGCACGCTGCAACTGGCGGCGGCGCTGAAGAAGGCGGGCTTGCAGAAAGGTGAGCGCGTGGCCACGCTGTGCTGGAACCACCATGCCCACCTGGAAGCCTATTTCGGCATTCCGGCGGCTGGTGGCGTGATGCACACGCTCAACCTGCGGCTGTCGGCCGACGAGATCGGCTGGATCGCCAATGACTGCGAAGACCGCTTCCTGATCGTCGACGACGTGCTGTTGCCGCTGTACCGCCAGGTGGCAGCGCTGTACAAGTTCGAGCGTGTGCTGGTGTTCCCGTTCAGCGGCGCAGCGGTGCCGGCTGACCTGACGGACTACGAAGCCTTCATCGCCGATGCGTTTGTGGATCGGGACGCCAGCGGCTTCAGCCCCGAGCCGCACGACGAGAACGACCCGATCGCCATCTGCTACACCAGCGGCACCACCGGCCGGCCCAAGGGCGTGGCCTATTCGCACCGCAGCACGGTGCTGCACACGCTGGTGGGCTGCCTGGGTGACCACTGGGGCCTGCGTGGCACCGATGTGGTGATGCCGGTCACGCCGATGTTCCACGCCAACAGCTGGGGCATGCCCTATGGCGCGGTGATGGTCGGCGCCAAGCTGGTGTTTCCCGGCCCGCACCTGCACCCGGACGATCTGCTCGACCTGATGCAACAACACCCGCCCACGCTGAGCCTGGGCGTGCCCACGATCTGGATGAGCCTGATCCAGACCTATGACCGCGCCCAGACCGAGACGCCCGGCCGCTGGACCCTGCCCGCCGGCATGCGCAGCCTGGTGGGCGGCGCGGCGGTGCCCGAGGCGCTGATCCGCGCCTTCGACAAACACGGCATCTGGATCATGCAAGGCTGGGGCATGACCGAGACCAGCCCGATCGCCACCATCAGCTACCCACGCGCCGAGCTGGCCGGGGCGGGTGACGACGAGCGTTACCGGCGTGCATCGATGGCCGGCACGGCCGCGCCGCTGGTGGACATCCGGCTCAAGACCGACGACGGCGCCATTGCGCCGTGGGACGGCCAGACCATGGGCGAAATCCAGGTGCGTGGGCCGTTCATCACCGGCTCGTACCACGAGGTGCCTGTCAGCGACGACAAGTTCACGAGCGACGAGAATGGACACAGATGGCTGCGCACCGGCGACGTGGCGACGATGGATGAACTGGCCTATGTGCGCATCACCGACCGGACCAAGGACT
>JANNMP010000190.1:0-6210 GCA_031398015.1 Burkholderiaceae bacterium | reverse complement strand
CACCGCAGCCTGGGCGTTGCTGAAGAACTCGTCGCTGTGGTCGCGCAAGCCCTGCCAGAAGGCCGTTGCCAGCGTGGCGTCCACCGGCTCGCCGCCCAGGCGCCGGCTGGCCGATTGCACCGCAGCCGCCGCGCCACACAGGCGCAGCACCAGCATGCCGTCCCACCAGGCGCTGGCGTTGACGGGCAGTGGCTGGCCGCCCCAGGTGTTGAGCTGCTTCAGTGCCGCAGCCTCGGTCATCTCGAAGCGCAGCGTGGCGCTGGCCACCGGCAGCGGCAGCACCTTCAGGCTGACCTCGCAGATGACGCCCAGCACGCCCAGGCTGCCGGCCAGCAGGCGCGACACGTCATAACCGGCCACGTTCTTCATCACCTGGCCGCCGAAGCTCAGCACCTGGGCCTGGCCATTGAGCAAGGTGGCGCCGAGCACGTAGTCACGCACGCCGCCCACCGCCGCGCGCGCCGGGCCGGCCAGGCCGGCGGCCACCATGCCGCCCACCGTGCCGCCCACCATGCCCCCCACCGTGCCGATGTTCGTTGCGTTGGCGTTGAAGCGTGGGGGCTCGAACGGCAGGCACTGGCCCTGTGCGGCCAGCGCTGCTTCCAGTGTGGCCAGGGGCGTGCCGGCGCGCACCGTCACCACCAGCTCACTGGGCTCGTAGCTGCTGATGCCGGCCAGCGGCCGCAGGTCCAGCGTTGCGCCCTGCGGCAAGCCACCGTAGAAGGCCTTGCTGCCGCCGCCGCAGATGTTGAGCGGCGTCTTGGCGGCACGCGCGGCGCGCACCTGGTCGATCAATGCATCGAGGGCTGGGTCAGACATCAAAACCGCTCCAGCTCCGGAAACGGCAACAGGCCTTTTTTCACATGCACGCGGCCGTATTCAGCGCAGCGGTGCAGCGTGGGGATCACCTTGCCCGGGTTCAGGGTGCCGGCAGCGTCAAACGCACGCTTGACGGCAAACATCTGCGCGCGCTCATCGGGGCTGAATTGCACGCACATGCTGCTCAGCTTCTCCACCCCCACGCCATGCTCGCCTGTCACCGTGCCGCCCATGGCCACGCTGGTCTCCAGGATGTCGGCGCCGAACAGCTCGCAGCGGTGCAGCTGGTCGGGGTCATTGGCGTCGAACAGGATCAGCGGGTGCAGGTTGCCGTCACCGGCATGGAACACGTTGCAGCAGCGCAGGCCGTACTTCTTCTCCATCTGTGCAATCGCCAGCAGGATGTCGGCCAGCCGCTTGCGCGGGATGGTCGAGTCCATGCACATGTAGTCGGGGCTGATGCGCCCGCTGGCCGGGAAGGCGTTCTTGCGCCCGCTCCAGAAGGTCAGGCGCTGGGCCTCGGTCTCGCTGACCGCCACCCGGCTGGCGCCGTTGGCCTGCAGCACGGCCAGCATGCGGCCGATCTCTTCGGCCACCTCGTCGGGCGTGCCGTCGCTCTCGCACAGCAGGATGGCGGCGGCGTCCAGGTCGTAGCCGGCATGCACATAGTCTTCCACCGCCGCCGTCATCGGCTTGTCCATCATCTCCAGCCCGGCCGGGATGATGCCGGCGGCGATGATGGCGGCCACCGCGTCACCGGCGGCGCGCACGTCATCGAAGCTGGCCATGATGCAGCGCGCCAGCTGTGGTTTGGGCCACAGCTTGACGGTCACTTCGATGGTGACGGCCAGCATGCCTTCGCTGCCCACCACCACGCTGAGCAGGTCCAGCCCCGCCGCATCCAGCGCGTCGCTGCCGAAGCTCACCGGCTCGCCTTCGGCCGTGAAGCCGCGCACCTTCAGCAGGTTGTGCAGCGTCAGGCCGTACTTCAGGCAGTGCACGCCGCCGGAGTTCTCGGCCACATTGCCGCCGATGGTGCAGGCGATCTGGCTGCTGGGGTCGGGTGCGTAATACAGGCCGTGCGGCGCGGCGGCCTCGCTGATGGCCAGGTTGCGCACACCGCACTGCACCACCGCCGTGCGGGCCAGCGCATCGAGCTTGACGATCTTGTTGAACTTGGCCAACGACAGCGTCACGCCCTGGGTGTGTGGCATTGCGCCGCCACTCAGGCCGGTGCCGGCGCCGCGCGCCACCACCGGCACGCCCAGCGCGTGGCAGGCCTTGAGCACCGCCGCCACCTGGGCTTCGGTCTCGGGCAGGGCCACGGCCAGCGGCAGCGCGCGGTAGGCGGTGAGGCCGTCGCACTCGTAGGGCACGGTGTCCTCCTGGCGGTGCAGCAGCGCGTGGGCCGGCAGCAGGGCGCTGAGCGCGGCCACCACCTGGCGTTGGCGCGCCTGGCGTGTCTGGTGTGGCACCAACAGCGCATCGGCATCGGCGGCGGCGGCAAGGGGCAGCGGGGCGTTCATGTGGGTCGGGTCCATGCGGGTCCATGCGGGTCCATGCTTCTGGCGACAAAGCCACTGTAGCCAGTTTGACGGCCGCCACAGCCTGCGGCCAGCGCAGGTCGGTTGCACCCGCAGGGCAAACAATCACGGCAGCCGGGCCGCTTGTGCGTCAGGCGCCAGCCGCCGCCTGCGCAATCAGGCCACCGCGCTGTCGACAAACACCGTCAGCACCCCGGTGTAGCCATACAGGTGGTGGCGGGCAATCTCGCCGCCGGCAAAGAAGCCGACCAGCGGCACGTCACCCAGCGCGTGCTGCACGATCAAGGCCTCGGCCGACGGCGCGCCGAAATGCGGCCCACCGCGGCCCGAGCACGACACATACACCGCACCCACGATGCGCGGCGCCGGCGCTGGGTTGCCGGGCAGCGCCTGGTCGGCAACGCTGGCCAGCACGGCGCTGTCGGCCGATTCGACTTCATCGCGGATTTCAGCGCAGATGCGCACCAGGTCGCGGCGGGCGGCGGCCACATCACGGCGGCAAAACGCAAACTGCTGGCCCAGCTGCAAATGCTCGGCCACTGCAATGCCCTGGCGCGCCGGGTCGATGCCGATCAGGTGCCGCACCCGGGTGTCGGTGCCGAACTGGCCGCCGCGCGCCAGCGCTGTGGCGTCACCGTCGGTCAGCCCCACCAGCGTGCTGCGCAGCGCCGCCACCGCCTGCTGCGGCTGCTGCAGGCTGACCTGCAGCTCGGCCAGCAGCAGCGCCAGTGCGGGCTGCTCGTCCAGCGTCAGCGCCACGTTGCCGTCGGCGCCGGTGATGCGCCGGGTCGGCCCCAGCGGCTGGCAGCCCTGGGTGACGCGCGAGACCAGCCGCACACCCGGCGCTGCGGTATCCGGCTGCGGCGCCGCGAACGCCACGCCCGACAAGCCACCTTCGAACACGCCGTCGGCAATGTGCAGCCGGCGTGTGCGTGAGGCGGTGAGGCCGCCGAACAAGTAGCCGCTGGCGGTGCGCCCGGCCAGCTCGACCAGCAGGTCATCGAGGTCGTGCGTGGCCGGGTCGGCATGCACCAGCGCGCTGTGGCCCCAGCCGGTGGGCATGGGCTGGCGGCCGCTGAACAGGCGAAAGCAGGACAGCGGCAGGTCGCACAGCATCAGCACCAGGGCCGGCTCGTCGAAGTACTCCACACCGCTGGCCAGCACGCCCACGCCCACGTTGCCAGCCCATTGCACACCCGGCCAGCGCTGCTGCAGCTCGGCCAGCAGGCTGTCAGCCTGCGGCGCCAATGCGTCGCTGAGATACACCAGGCCCAGCGTGGCCTGGAAGGCCGGCTGGCGTGCGGCCACCTGCGCCGCAACCTGCGCTGCCGCCAGGGCCAGGGCCTGGTGCGCCTGCGGATGGGTGGCGTGGCCGACGATGAAGGCTTGCATGGGCGGCCTGGCAGACGGCGTGTGCGCAGGCCGGCAGCGGCGCTGTCAGCGTGCCTTGCCGGCGCCGCGCGCGGCGGGCTTGGCCGGCGGGCTGCCGCGGCTGGCTTGCTTGGCGGCGGGGGCGTCGGCGGTGGCCGGCTCGGCCGGCGCTGCTGGCAGGGCGGCGGCGCTGTCTTTCACCGCCTTGGCCGCCAGCTCGGTGAACTGCTGGGTGAGCGCGCCCCACCATTGCATCGGGTCGATCACGCCGGTGGGCACCTCGGGTGCGCCATCGGCCCGCGCGGCTGGCGGCTGCACCGCTGCTTGCTGCACCGGCGGCGGCGCGGGCGCCGGTGTTGGTGCCGATGCGGGTGCCGGTGCGGGTGCCGGTGCCGGCCGCAACCCGGCCATCGCCTCGGCCGCGCTGGCGGGCAGGCGGATCTTCAGTGATTCAGTCAGGTCGCCGAACGACAGGTTCATGGTCTTGAGCGTGGACAGCGTCATGCGCTGCACCTCCAGCGCCTGGATCGTGGCGCCCAGCAGGCGCGCGTTCTGCTCCAGCCAGTACTGCACCGTGCGCAGGTCATTGATGCGCTTGTCCAGCTCCTCAGGGTCCAGCGTGGGCGCGATCCACTGGCCCACACCGGGCATCGCTGCGCCGGCGTTCTTCACCAGGCCTTGCAAAAAATCGAAGCCCGGCACCATGTTGGCAAAGGCGGCTGTGGGGTTGCTCATGGCGGTCTCCTCAAGCGTGTTCTGGGTCGGCCCAGGCCATGGTACGCCGCAGCCCGGCTGGCGTGGCACGCTTGGCTCGCTTGCGGCATGTCACTGGCTGGGCGGCGTCAGGCGCAGCACGCCGTCGGCCTGGCTGAAGGGCAGCCGGCCGAGCACATCCATGCCCAGCAACGGCGCACCGAGCGTGGGCAGCACGGTGATCGGCAGGCGCTCGGCGCGCACGCCGCCTTGCAGCGCCAGGTCAGCGCGGCCCACCCAGCCGGCCACCGTGCCACCGGCGGTGGACGATTGCACCCGGCCTTCGGGCACCAGGCCGGCAGCGCGGGCCAGCGCCTCGGGCAACGCGGTGCGGGTGGCGCCGGTGTCGACCAGGAATTCGATGGCCACGCCATTGACCCGCCCTGGCCAGTGGAAGTGGCCGTCGGCGGCACGCCGCAGCTCGATCACCCCGCCCTGGGTTGAAAAGCGGCTGCGGTCCTGCTGCGCCTGCCAGGCCTGCACACCCAGAAACACGCCGGTGCCCAGCAACAGCCACAGCGTGATGTGCTTGAGCGTGCGCGGAAAGTCGGCCATGCATCAGGCCGGCGGGGTGTGCGCTGCTTCGGCCCGTTCGGCCCGTTCGGCCCGTTTGGCCCCTTGGGCCCGTTCAGCCCCTTCGGCCGCCTCGGGCCCGGCCACCCGCTGGTCAATGGCGCCGAACACGCTGTGGCCGTCGCGGCCCACCACCTCCAGCCGCAGCATGTCGCCCACTGCCAGCAGTGGCGGCGTGGCCGGGTTGCCGTTGTCCGCAGCCGTGCCCGGTTGGCGCAACGGGCCTGCGCCCAGCAGCGCGCCGGCGCGCAATTGGCGGCTGGCCGCCAGCCGGGCGATGAGCTGGCCGAAGTGCAGCGGCATCGCGCTGGCGGCGTCGATCTCGTCCAGCACATGGGCAGCGCGCGATGTGCGCAGCGCCAGATGCAGGCGGCCTTGCTGCCAGGCGCCGCCCAGCTCGTCGGGCGTGACGGCCACCGGTGCAAATGCGGCAGCGGGCCAGCCATGCAGGCTGCCTGCGCCCGGCGCGCGCAGCCGCCAGGCATTGGCCAGCAGCAGCAGGCGCACGCTGTCCAGGCCTTGCTCGGCGCTGGCCCCCAGTGGCACATCGCCGGTGGCCACCACCAGGGTGGCGCCAGCCTGGATGCCCTGGGCCGGGTCGGCGAAGCGGGCGTCCTGGCAGGGGCCCAGAAAGGCGTCGCTGGCGCACTGCACAAACTGGGTGTCGGCAGCATCGGCGCCGGCGGCATGGGCCGCTGGCTGCAGATCGGCAGGCGCCAACACCCACTGGTGGGCGCGTGGCAGCGGCGCCAGGCACTGGCGCGGATCAAAGGCAAACGCATGCCGCGCCTTGCCCTGGTTGAGCGTGACCGACAGGTCCTGCAACTGCGGCGACAGGAAGTTCCAGTCGTCCAGCACCGCCTGCAGCCGGGTGGCAATGCCAGTGGCGAAATGGGCCTGGGCCAGGTCACGCGAGACCACGAGCAATTGGCCGTCGCGTGAGCCGTCGTTGAGTGTGGCGAGCTTCATGAAGTGGGTTTGGCGGGGGATTTGCGGGGGATGACAGAGCGCAAGGCCTGGCCGCAATGGCAGCATTGTCCGATGCCCATGGTTCCCCTCGGGCGGCGTGCCCCACGCCGCTGGCTGCCGGCGCTGGTTTTGGCTGCCGGTGTGCTGGCCTGGCACGTCTGGTTGATCGGCAGCCTGGCGC
>JANNMP010000380.1:0-3123 GCA_031398015.1 Burkholderiaceae bacterium | reverse complement strand
CACCAGCTCTTTCACGTACTCGGGTGAGCGGATCGCCAGGTCATAACGCAGGCCCGAGCCGATCAGCACTTTCTTGATGCCCGGCAGCGCCCGGGCGCGGCGGTACATCTGGATCAGCGGCGCATGGTCGGTGCCCAGGTTGGGGCAGATTCCGGGATACACGCAGCTCGGCTTGCGGCAGGCCGACTCGATCTCGGGCGACTTGCAGCCGATGCGATACATGTTGGCTGTCGGGCCGCCGAGGTCGGACACCACGCCCGTGAAGCCCGGCACCTTGTCGCGCATGTCTTCGATCTCGCGCAGCACCGACGCCTCACTGCGGCTCTGGATGATGCGGCCCTCGTGCTCGGTGATCGAGCAGAAGCTGCAGCCGCCAAAGCAGCCGCGCATGATGTTGACGGAAAAGCGGATCATTTCCCAGGCCGGGATCTTGGTGGCGCCGTCGTGGCTGCCCTGCGCATCGGCATAGCTGGGGTGCGGGCAACGCGCATACGGCAGGCCGAACACATGGTCCATCTCGGGTGTGGTGAGTGGCACCGGCGGTGGGTTGATCCACACATCACGCGGCTTGCCGCCCACCTCATGGCTCTGCACCAGGGCACGGGCGTTGCCGGGGTTGGTTTCCAGGTGCAGCACGCGGTTGGCGTGGGCGTAGAGCACCGGGTCACGTTTGACTTGCTCGAAGCTGGGCAGGCGCAGCACGCAGCGCGCACGCGGGGGCAGTTTCACGCGGCCAGTGCGCACGATCTGGATCGGCTGCGGCGCGCCGGGCTCGGTAGGCGCTGCCGTCGAACACGCCGCGCCCTGCTGCGCCGCCGTCTCGGCCGTGGTCTGGTAGGGGTTGATGTGGTCGTCGATGCGGCCCGGCAAATCCACGTCGGACGAATCGATCTCGAACCAGCCGGCGGCGCTGGTGTCCCCATCGCGGCGCAGGAAGGCTGTGCCGCGCACATCGGTGATCTGGGCCACCGGCACGCCGGCGGCCAGGCGGTGGGCAATCTCGACCAGCGCGCGCTCGGCATTGCCGTACAGCAGCAAATCGGCCTGGGCATCGACCAGGATCGCGCGTCGCACCTTGTCTTGCCAGTAGTCGTAGTGGGCGATGCGGCGCAGGCTGGCCTCGATGCCACCCAGCAGGATGGGCACGTGGCCGAAGGCTTCTCTGCAGCGCTGGGTGTAGACCAGCGAGCAGCGGTCGGGCCGCTTGTCGGGCGCGCCGCCGGGGGTGTAGGCATCGTCGCTGCGCGCCTTGCGGTCGGCGGTGTAGCGGTTGATCATCGAATCCATGTTGCCGGCGGTGACGCCGAAGAACAGGTTCGGTGCGCCCAGCGCGGCAAACGGCGCCGCGCTGTGCCAATCGGGCTGGGCAATGATGCCGACCCGAAAGCCCTGCGCCTCCAGCACCCGGCCCACCACCGCCATGCCGAAGCTGGGGTGGTCGACATAGGCGTCACCGGTGACGATCACCACATCGCAGCTGTCCCAGCCCAGCGCGGCCATCTCGGCACGGCTGGTGGGCAGGAACGGCGCAGGGCCGAAGCGCTTGGCCCAGTGCGGCCGGTAGCGCATGAGCGGCTTGGCGTCGAGGCCGTATTCGGCCAGCGCCGTCTTGTGGTCAGCAGCGTCGGCGGTTTGGGTGGGTGCTTGGGTGGCGGTGGTCACGGCGGTGGGGCGTTGAGCGCTGCGATTGTCCTCTGGCGCCTGGGCCACGTGCGCGCATGACAGTGCTGGCTGATCGGCTGTTAAACTAGTCATCGAACTAGTCATATGGAGATCAACATGCAAGCATGGCCAGTCCAGGACGCCAAGGCGCGGTTCAGCGAGTTTCTGGACGCATGCATGGCCGACGGCCCCCAGATGGTGACCAAGCGCGGTACAGAGGCCGCCGTGCTGGTTCCGGTGGACGAATGGCGCCGGCTGCAGGCCGCTGCCCGCCCGTCGCTGAAGCAACTGCTGCTGTCGGATGTGGCCCGTGCCGATCTCTTGCTGGCTGCGCGAGGCGCGGCCAGCAGGCGCAAGCCCGGCGCTGCGGGTTGAGCGCATGTATTTGCTGGACACCAACGTCATCTCCGAACTGCGCAAACAACGCCCGCATGGCGGCGTGCTTGCCTGGCTGCGGGCGACCGACGATGCAGACCTGTTTCTGTCTGCGGTGTCGCTCGGTGAGATTCAGGCCGGCATTGAACTGACCCGCGACCAAGATGCCGCCAAGGCTGCCGACATCGAGGCCTGGCTTGCCCTGGTTGCCGAGTCATACAACGTGCTGCCGATGGACGCAGCGGCCTTCAGAACTTGGGCGCGCCTGATGCATCGGCGGTCGGACACGCTGTACGAAGACGCGATGATCGCGGCCACCGCCACGGTCCACAAACTCACCGTGGTGACACGCAATGTGGCTGACTTCGCGAACTTCGGCGTGCCGGTGCTGAACCCTTTCAAACCGCCGCAGGCCTGATGACCGGCTGCGCCGGCCGGCTGGGCAACGTCTGACGCCCGGGCGGCATGCCGGCTGGCAGCAGGGGCCAGGTGCTGAAGCCAGAATGCCTTGATGCCCGCCATCCAGCCAAGCACCGCGCCGCTGTTCATCGTCTTCAACTTGGGCGCCGGCCATGGCAGCGCCGATGCGGTGCGCCAGGCCATCACTGAGGCTTGCACCGGCGCCGGCCGCATGCTGCACCTGCTGGAAGTGGACGATCCGGCACGCCTGGGCGAGATTGCCCGCCAGGCCGTGCAGCGGGCCCAGGCCGCAGGCGGCGTGGTGGTGGCCGCCGGTGGTGACGGCACGATCAACACCGTGGCCCAGGCGGTGCTGGGCAGTGGCTGCCTATTCGGCGTGCTGCCGCAGGGCACGTTCAACTACTTCAGCCGCACCCATGGCATCCCGGCGGAGCCGGCCGCAGCCCTGCAAGTGCTGCTGACCGAGACCGCGCAGCCGGTGCAGGTGGGGCTGGTCAACGGCCAGGTGTTCCTGGTCAACGCCAGCCTGGGGCTGTACCCCAAGCTGCTGGCCCATGCGCGCTCGAACACGCCCTCCGGGGAGAACTTGGAGATCCGCTCGTTGCCGCGGTCGACGACGTAGAGCGTGCCGTCGGATGCGGCATCAGCCCGGAACGGATCGCTGAG
>JANNMP010000139.1:0-11232 GCA_031398015.1 Burkholderiaceae bacterium | reverse complement strand
GCAGCCGCTGGACCCACACCAGCGTCGCCTGAGCCCCAGGGTCACGTCGCCCAGGCCAGCGCCGGCCGCGCGATGGGCCGCAGGCTCTCATAGGCCCGGCAGGCGCGCAGCACCAGCGCGTCACCGAACATCGGCCCCACCAGTTGCAGGCCGATCGGCAGCCCGGCCGCAGTCAAACCACAGGGGATGCTGCAGGCCGGCTGCTGGCTCAGGTTGAAGGGGTAGGAAAACGGCGTCCAGCCCAGCATGGCCTCCGGGCTCAGCGGCGAATGGCCGGCCGGCCTGGCCTCGAAGGCCGGCACCGCCACCGCCGGTGTGGCGATCAGGTCATAACGCTGCATGAACTGGCGCAGTTGCGCGCCCAGCGCACCCCGGCGCAAGTTCAGCTGCTGGATCTGCAAGGCACTGAATTTGGCGCCCAACGCCGCCTCGGCGGCGAAATCGGGGTCGGCCACCGCCTGCTGCGCTGGCGTGAGGCCACTCCAGATCGTGTGTGCGCCCAGAAACCACAGGCCGGTGCAGATGTCCAGTGGGTCGTCGAAACCGGGGTCGACGTGCTCGACCACCGCTCCCAGCGCCGCCAGGCCGTGCACCGCCTTCTCCACCGCCGCTGCCACCTCGGTGTGCACGTTGCGGGCATAGCCCAAGTTGGGCGAGTACGCAATGCGCAGGCCACGAACCCCGTCGTCCAGCCCCATGCGGTGGTCGCGGCCGTCAAACGGCAGCGATGTCCAGTCGCGCGCATCGCTCAGGGCCATCACATTGAGCATCAGCGCCGCGTCGGCCACCGCCATGGTGTGCGGGCCGAGGTGGGCCACGCTGCCGAACGGCGACAGCGGGTAGGCCGGCACCCGCCCGAAGCTGGGCTTCAAGCCGAAATTGCCGCAGAACGCAGCCGGGATGCGCACCGATCCTGCCCCGTCGGTGCCCACGCCCAGCGGCCCCAGGCCGGCGGCCACCGCCGCCGCCGTGCCACCCGACGAGCCACCGGGTGTGCATTGCAAATCCCAGGGGTTGCGGGTGATGCCGGTCAGCGGCGAGTTGGTCTCGCCCTTGCAGCCGAACTCGGGCGTGGTGGTCTTGCCCAGCAGCACCGCACCGGCCTCGCGCAGGCGGGCGGTGACGGGGGCATCCACCTCCCAAGGCTGGGCCGCATCGACGGTGCGCGAGCCGCGCAGCGTCGGCCAGCCGCGCGTCAGGATCAAGTCCTTGATCGAGGTGGGCACGCCGTCGAGCGCGCCGGTGGCCGTGCCTGCTTGTCTGAACTGCTGCCAACGTTGCTCACTGTCCCTGGCGCTGGCCAGCGCCGATTCGGCGTCGACCAGGCAGAAGGCATTGAGCTGCGGGTTCAGCCGTGCGATGCGCGCAAGCACCGCCTGGGTGGCTTCGACCGGTGAAGCAGCGCCGCTGCGGTAGAGCGCCAGCAGTTGCGTGGCAGTGCAGTCGGTGAGTTGGGTGGGGGTCGATGTGGTGGTGGTCATGTTGAAACCTCAATCAGCCGCGCCGTGGTGCAAAAAGTCGCTGGCCAGGTGCGCCATGGTGCGCAGACCCACCGGCAGGCAGGCTTCGTCAACGTAGAAGCGCGGTGAATGGTTGGGCGCGGCCTTGCCCGGCGCGGTGCCCGCCGGCGTGACGCCGACGAAATAAAACAGCCCCGGCGCCTCACGCTGGAAGAACGAGAAATCTTCCGAGCCCATCACCTTGGGCACCAGCACCAGCTTGTCGTCACCGGCTGAGCGGGCCAGGCTGGGCCGCATCATCGCGGTGAGATCAGGGTCATTCACCGTCACCGGGTAGTGCTTGTTGATGCAGACCACGCAGTTGGCGCGGTTGCCGCGGGCAATCGCCTCGGCCAGGTAGGTCACACGCTCATGCACCTCGTCGCGCATGGCTTCGTCGAAGGTGCGGATGGTGCCGGTCATCTCCACCAGCTCGGGGATGATGTTCTGCCGCACACCGCCGTGGATGGTGCCGATGGTGACCACCGCCGGCTCTTGCGCCAGGTTCACCGTGCGGCTGACCACCGTCTGCAAGCCCATCACCACCTGGGCGCTGGTGACGATGGGGTCCACGCCGTACCAGGGCATGGCGCCATGCGTCTGGCTGCCACGCACGGTGATCCTCAGGCTGTCGCTGCTGGCCATGGTCGGCCCGGGCCGGTAACCCACCACGCCCACCGGCAGGTTGCTGGTGACATGCAGGCCGAAGATGGCCGCCGGGCGCGGGTTGGCCATCGCGCCTTCGGCCACCATCATCTTGGCGCCGCCGTCTTCGCCCTCGGGCGGCATTTCTTCGGCCGGCTGGAAGATGAACTTCAGCGTGCCCGGCAATTGCGCGCGCAGGCCGGCCATCAGCTCGGCCACGCCCATCAGGATGGCGGTGTGGGTGTCGTGGCCGCAGGCATGCATGGTGCCCACCTGCGCGCCGTTCCATTCAGCGCGGGCCTTGCTGGCGAACGGGATGTCGGTCTCCTCGGTCACCGGCAGCGCGTCCATGTCGGCGCGCAGTGCCAGCACCGGGCCGGGCAGGCCACCTTTCAACAGCCCCACCACGCCGGTGTGGGCCACGCCGGTGCGCACGTCGTCGAAACCCAGCGCGCGCAGGTGCGCGGCGACGATGCCGGCGGTGCGGAACTCACGGTTGCCCAGCTCTGGGTGGGCATGGAAATCACGCCGCCAGGCCAGCACCTTGTGTGCCAGCGCGGCGGCCGCGCTGTCGATCATTGGCGCCAGCGGGCTGAGTGCGATGGGTTTGTCGGTGTTCATTGGTGTCTCCTCGTTCAGGGTTTGAAATCACCCGCCCAGACCACCACCCACCGGGCTGGGTCGATGTAGCGCCGCAATGCCGCATTCACCTGCGCCAGTGTCAATGCGGCGATGGCCTCGTCGGTGGCCTGCTGCAGCGCATAGCGGCGC
The DNA here is from genome assembly GCA_031398015.1 of Burkholderiaceae bacterium. Classification (GTDB taxonomy): domain Bacteria; phylum Pseudomonadota; class Gammaproteobacteria; order Burkholderiales; family Burkholderiaceae_C; genus Pseudaquabacterium. The sequence continues at coordinate 8,317 of JANNMP010000139.1, read as the reverse complement.
TGCAAGTACAGGTTGTTGGCCAGCGTGCCGGCCACCGTGGCATCTTGCGCGCGGCCCAGGCGGCGTTGGTTGAGCAGGCCGACGCGGCCCTGGTCCAGCTCGGCCTGGCTGAAGCCGTCCCGCAGTGCTCGTGCGACTTCTTCCTTGAACGCCGCCTCCACCTTGGCTTGGTTCTGCGGCGCAAAGATCGCCGACGCCTGCCAGCGCGAGGCCAGCTCGAAGTTGTTCCACACCACGCCGCTGCGCACGTCGTAGCTGAAGCCGTCTTTCTCGCGGATGCGTGCCCACAGCCGGGCGTTGGCGTCACCACCCAGCAGGTGGTTGGCCACCAGCAGCGCCGGGTAATCGGGGTGGGTGTCGTTGATGGCCAGCGGCTGCGCCAGCACCAGGTTGGCATTGGGCTTGTCGGGCGTGGCCAGCACCAAGCGCGTGGCTGGCGGTGCCACCAGCGGCTGCGGCGCGCGCACGAATGCCGCACCCGGCAAGGCGCCATCGGCCGGCGCCCGCCAGTCGCCGAAGGCGGCGTCGAGTGCGCTGCGCAGCGCCGCCACGTCCATGTCGCCCACTGCGCTGAACTCACCCGTTGCCGCGCTGATGAAGCGCCGGTGCACGGCCCGCACCGTTGCCACAGTGACGGCGTTCAGATCTTGCACCGTCTCATCGAAGCTGGGCGCGTGGCGCAGGTCGCCACGCGGGTACGGGTTGCCGTGGCGCTGCAGGGCGTTGGCTGCCACCGCACCAGGCTCACTGCGCTGCGCCGCCACGCTGGCCAGTGCCTGGGCGCGTTGCTCGTCCAGCGCGGCGGCTGGCAACGCAGGCTCACGCAGCAGCCTGGCCACCAGCGCCACCACCGCCGGCAAGTGCTGGCGCACGGTGCGGATGTTCACGCTCAAGGCCTGGCCGCTGGCGCTGAAGCCCACCTCGGCACGGTGCCTGTCGAAGGCATCGCTGATCTGTTCGCGCGTGAGTCCGGCGCCGCCCTTGTCGATCAACCCACCCAGCATGGCCACAGCCATGCCCTGGCCGCGATGGCTGGTCTCGTCGCCAAAGCGCAGCACCAGCCGGGCCTGCACCGTGCCACCGCGTGTGCCCTTGGGCAGCAGCGCCAGTTGCAGGCCACTGGCCAGGCGGCTGGTCTGGGTGCGGGCGTCCAGGTTGGCGGGCGTGGCATCGAATGCCTCGGCCTGGGCCACGGCAGCATCGCCCTTGTAGCCCTTCACCAGCGGCGCCACGGCCACCAGAGCCGGCTCAGGCGCGCGGCGCGGGGTTTCGGTGGGCAGGTAGGTGGCCAGCGTGCGGTTGTCGCCCAGCAGGCGCTCGGCAGCCACACGCTGCACGTCGGCCAGCTTGAGCGCGCGCATGTTGTCGCGCGCCAGAAAGTACAAGCGCCAGTCACCGTTGCCGATGGCCTCGGACAGCGCCACGCCCACCCGCTCGGGGTCACTGAAGCCCTGCTCCCAATCATTGAGCCACTGCGTGCGCACACGCGCCAGTTCGTCGTCGGTGATGGGCTCGGCGCCAGACACCACGGCATCCACCGTGGCCAACAGCGCTGTGCGGGCCGCCTCGACATCCTGGCCTGGCGCCAACTGCAGCCCCAGCATCAGCGGCCCGGGCTCGGCCACGCCCCAGGTGAAGCCGAAGCTGCTGGCCGCCAGTTGTTGCTCGACCAGGCGCTTGTGCAAGCGGCCCGACGGCGCATTGCCCAGCAGCGCGGCCAGCGCGTCGGTGGCGGCAAAGTCAGGATGGGCCGCCGCCACGCCATGCCAGGCTGCCAGCAGAAACGGCGCGCCGCCCTTGCGCCGCACGGTCACGCTGCGCTCACCCTTTTGCGACGGGTCCACCGTGTAGGTGGGCGTCAGCACCCGCTGCGGTTTGGGGATCGGCCCAAAATCCTGCGCCACCCAGGCCAGCACCTGGGCCGGGTTGAACTTGCCGGCCACCACCAGGGTGGCGTTGTCGGGCTGGTAGTGCAGGCGGTAGAAGGCCTGCAGCCGGCCGATGTCGACGTTCTCGACATCGGCCCTGGCGCCGATGGGTGACTTGCCGTAGTTGTGCCAGTGGTACATGGCCGCCAGCGCCTGCTCGATGGTGGCGCGCACCGGGTTGTTCTCGCCCGACTCCATCTCGTTGCGCACCACCGTCATCTCGGGGTCCAGGTCGCTGCGCGCAATCAGGCTGTTGACCATGGCATCGGCCTGCCAGGCCAGGTACCAGCGCAGGGTTTCGTCATTGGCCGAGAAGCTGGCGAAATAGTTGGTGCGGTCGAAGCTGGTGCTGCCGTTGTAGCGCAGGCCACGCTTGCCGAACTCGGCCATCAGGTTGCGCTGGGTCGGCGTGCCCTTGAACACCAGGTGCTCCAGCAAATGCGCCATGCCGGTCTCGCCGTAGTTTTCATGGCGCGAGCCCACCCGGTAGGTGACGTTGACCGTGGTGCTGGCCTTGGTGTCGTCGGGCACCAGCAGCACTTGCAAGCCGTTGGCCAGGCGGTATTCGGTGATGTCTTCGACTTGCGTGACCTGGGTCGTGCCAGGGGGCAGGGGCTGGGCCGGCACAGCCAGCGACGCCGTGCTCAGCACCACGGTGGCGGCGAAGCGGCGCAGGGCCGCCAGGCGTGGGAGAGACAAGTGCATGGATTCAGCAGGATTGGCGAAGGTGTCGACCCGGCCAGTCTAGGCTGCCGAGCCAGCAGCGGGCAGGGTGCGGCCTGCAACCCCGCAAGCGACGCACGCCCGGGGCAATCACCGCATGGCCCCGCCAGCGATGCCTTGCTTGAGCAACACAGGGTGTTGATTGGCGAACCAGCCTGCCACGGCGGCCTGAAACGGCGTCACCAACGCAATTGCTTCTTCGACTTCTGCAACGGTCGAGAACTGGCCTGCGCGGTACTTGCGGTTGCGCCAATCGCGCAGCGCGTCCAATTCGTCGAAGCGCCCCTGGCCCAGACCCATCGCCTGTGCCGCACCCTCGAACACCGCCGCATGGTGGCCTTTGTCACTGGTGGCGCGCCAGCCTTGGGCGCAGGCCACTGCCAGGCAGGCGAGCAGCACCGCATCCCAGGCTGCGTCCATGCGGGTGCCGGCCGACACGACGGTTTGCTGTGCATCGCCCAGCTTCACCTGCGCTGCTTGCAGCCACGCAACGGCGTCGCGGGCGTTGGCGGCCAGCGGCTTCAAGGGCGCGTCGGGCTCACTGGCCAGTTGCTTGAACGAGCGCAGCATCGAGGTCTCCGATCAAGGAAACCCGTGGCCCTTGCACCACGCCCAGCGCAAAGCTCTCGCCGCCACGCAGTTGGTTCTTGAACGATTCGATGCTGCTCGCGGTGGCATGCACGGCCCGCCCCAACTTGCGCCCCACTGGCTTCAGCATGGCGTTGAGCTTGAGTTCTGATGCCTGGCCCAACACCAGCAGATCCAGGTCACTCGAGGCCCCGGCAGCGCCACCCGCCACCGAGCCAAAGATCAGCGCCACGTCCACGCCCGGCTGACCCGCCAAGGCCTCACGCAGCGCGCGCACGAGCGCGCCGTCTTGCTGCATCAGCGTGACCAACGGTGCCAGGGCGGGGTCGGTGCTGGCGTAGTAGCGTGGCAACCCGTCGCGCTGGCGCCGGGTGACGAGGCCGGCGGCCGTCCAGCGCTTGAGCAGGCGCGCCACGCCACCGGGGTCCAGCCCAGCTTCGGCCGCCAGCTCACGCTGGCCAAACCCACGCTCGGGCTCGGCAAACAAGGCCCGCAGCGCACGCAGACGGCCGAGGCTGCCGAACACTTCGACCAGCGTGGATTCATTCATGCATTCATGCGCAGTGTGATGACGACTTGTCTACGACGTAGATGATTTGACTACATTGCAGCGTGATCGTCTACGGTTTCGAGTCAGCGCAGCGCTTCCAGCCGCGCCAGCACCGCCCCCAGTTGCAGCTTCTGCGTCAGCACCTCGCCCATGTGGCGGGCGCAGCGGCGGTGCACGCGGTCAAAGCGCGTCCATTCGAACGCGTCCATCTCGGGCCGGTTGCGGCCCCAGGGGTCGCTGTAGTGGCTGTCGCAATGGCACTGTGCGGTGTCGAAGCGCTCAGTCAGCAGCGCGAACAAATGCAGATCCTTGCGCGGCCGGTAGGCCATGGGCCCCAAGTCCAGCAGCGCCTGGCCGGTGAAGTCGATGCCGCATTCCTCGCGGGTTTCGCGCAGCGCGGCGGCCTCGGGTGTTTCACCGGGGTCGATGCCGCCCTTGGGGATGTCCCAGTGCCAGGCGCCTGTGACATGGCACAGCAGCAGTTCACGCTGGGCATTGAGCACCAGGATGCCGCAGGACAGCGTCTTCATGCCGGCCTGGCCGGGGCTGGGGCTGGCGCCGGGTTTGGTGAGGCAGGCGGTGGGCCCATCAGGCGCCAGACAGCGGCGGTGGCCAGTGCCGCCAACCCCAGGCAGCCCCAGATCACCGGTGTGTAGCTGCGCGTGGCATCAAACACCGCGCCGGCCACCCAAGGGCCCAGCAGGTTGCCGGCGGCCGCGCCGGTGTACAGCGTGCCGATGATGGCCGACACCGCGCGGGCGCCGAACAAATCCATGCACAGCGCCGGCATCAGCGAGACGATGCCGCCGTAGCTCAGGCCCATCCAGAGTGAAAACAGCGCCATCGCGCCCCAGCCGCCCGCCGTCAACCACACCAGGTACGACAGACCCATCGACAGCATCGCCAGGGCCAGGGTGCGTGGCCGGCCGACGCGGTCGGCCAGCGCGCCGATGGCAAAGCGCCCCACCAGGCTGCCAATGCCGATCAACCCCACCAGGCCCACGGCGCGGGCGTCGGCCACGCCCAGGTCACGCGCGGCGGCCGAGACATGGGCGAAGGGCACAAACATCACCGGGCTGGCCAGCACCGTCATCAGGTAGAACCAGCGGAACTGCGGCGTGGCGATGGCCTGGCGCAGCGTGTGGCCGGCCACCACCCGGCCAGCGCCTGTGATGGCGCTGGGCGCGCGCCGCAGCAGCAGCGTGGCGCCACCGCCCAGCAGCAGCACGCCGGCGGCCAGCACCAGCATGGCGCCGCGCCATTGCAGGCCGCTGATCAGCGTGCTGGCCAGCAGCGGCACGGCCACCGTGCCGGCGCCGATGCCGGCGCTGGCAATGCCGGCGGCCAGGCCGCGCCGGCGGCCGAACCAGGGCATCACGCAGGCGATCGACGGCGTGTAGACCAGCGCAATGCCGATGCCGATGAGCACGCCATAAGCGCCGTACACCGCTGCCATTGACTGCGCCTGGCTGCTGGCAGCCAGGCCGGCGGCGATGCACACCATGCCGGCGCTGCAGACCACGCGCGGCCCAAAGCGGTCAGCCGCCAGCCCGGCCGCCGCGCCGCCGGCAAAGAAGACCAGGCCGCACAGGCCGAATACCAGCGACACATCGGCGCGCCGGGCATCGAAGGCCTCGGCAAACGATGCGAAGAAGGCCGCAAACGAATACGACACGCCAAAGATCACCGCCAGTGCCGTGAAGCAGGCCCAGACCACCAACCAAGCCTGGCGGGGCTCGTTGGGCTCGGCAGGCGCGGCGGTCTGGGGCATTCAAACCAGTGTAGGCGGGGGTGCGCAGCGCCCGGTGTCAGCCCGGGGACGGCCGCAGGCCAGCCGAGCCGGGCCCGTCAATCAGGCCGGCAATGCCGCCAGCGCCTGCTGCTGCGCCATTGCCCGCACACCCAGCGCCTGCATGCTGGCCATGAAGGCGCTGGCCTGGGCCTCGAAGCCGGCCACCGGGCTCATGCAATCGGTGAGCAGCAGCAGCCGCTGTGGCCGGCCCGATGGCAGGTGCTGCACCAGGTGTTCGACCGTCGCCTTCACGCAGTGGCTGCTGGCCTGGCCGGCGATCAACAGCGTGTCGGCCGCGTCCAGGCGCTGCAGCAAGGGCAGGTTGAGCTGGGTCGATGGCTCGCTGTTATCGGGCACCTCGGCCTGCAGTGCGCTGTAGTGTTCGCTCCACGGCCAGCTGCCTTTGCTGACCACACGCACGGGCTGGTGGGCCGCATCTTCCCAGGCATTGCAGGCCGCCAGCACTGCCGGGTGCAGGCCGTGGCCCCAGCTGCCCAGCTGGCAGTGCAGCGGCCACACCATCAGCGTGTAGCGGCCGCTGTCCTCCAAAGCGTCCAGGTAGGCCAGGGTGCGCGGCAGTTCGCTGTGCACGGCGGGGCGGTAGGCACCCGCGCGCACCTGGGCGGCGGTGACCGGCGTGAACGGCGCCACCGCCGCGCCGTCACCAGCGCGCCAGTACGGCGGGTGGGCAATGTCGTGGCGATGGTGTGAATCCAGCGTCACGGTGATGCCCTGCAGCCGGCTGCCGGCCGCGCCGATGAAGCCGGCCAGGCGCAGCAGGTCAGCATGGGCGCCAGGCACCGGCAAGGCCGGGGCCAAGGGCTGGCCGCTGGCCGGGTCGCTGGCACACCAGCTGCTGGGCAGGTCACAGAAATCGTTCTGCGCGTCGATGATCAACAGCTCGGTGTGGTGGGCCATGGCGGGCAGTCGGTGTTGCAGGTGGATGGCCGGCAATGTAGCCCGCAGCGCGCCTAAACTGGCCCGCCGCAACAGCGCTGCAGCCGGAGCCGCCATGATTCTCGAGATCGCCGACATCCACATCGCACCCGGCCAGAACGCCGCGTTTGAAGAGGCCATCCAGCGCGCCCTGGCCACCGTGGCCAGCCAGGCTGCCGGCATGCAGGGCTTCAGCGTCAACCGCGGCATTGAAAGCCCTGAGCGCTATGTGCTGCAGATCGTCTGGGCGACGCTGGAAGACCACACGGTGGGCTTCCGCGAAGGGCCGCTGTTTGCGCCCTGGCGCGCCATCATCGGGCCGTTTTTTGCGCGGCCGCCGCAGGTGGAGCATTTCAGCCTGGTGGCCCGGTCCAGCTGACGGGTAGGCGAAAAACACGCCATGACCGAAGCCGCCGCTGTCGCCCAGGCCCATGCGCTGTTTGACAGCGGCGCCTTCTTCCGCACACTGGCCCAGCGGGTGGCCTGCCGCACCGAAAGCCAGAACGGCGCGCGCGCTGACGAGCTGGCGGCCTACCTCAGTGAGCAGATCGCACCGGCGCTGCAAGGCCTGGGTTTCGACACCCAGGTCCACGCCAACCCCGAACCCGGCGCGCCGCCGCTGCTGATTGGTCAGCGTTTCGAAGACGCGGCCTTGCCCACCGTGCTGTTCTACGGCCATGGCGACGTGGTGCGTGGCCATGAAGGCCAGTGGGCCGACGGCCGTGACCCGTGGGTCTTGGAGGTTGCCGACAACGCCGCCGGCCCACGCTGGTACGGCCGCGGCGCGGCCGACAACAAGGCCCAGCACAGCATCAACATCGCCGCGCTCGGCGCGGTGCTGGCAGCGCGTGGCGGCCGCCTGGGCTTCAACGCCAAATGGCTGGTGGAGATGGCCGAGGAGACCGGCTCACCCGGGCTGGCGGCGTTCTGCAGCGCGCAGCGGCATGCGCTGGCCGCCGACGTGCTGATCGCCAGCGACGGCCCGCGCCTGCGTGCTGACCGGCCCACGGTGTTCCTGGGCTCACGCGGTGTGGCCAATGTCGAGCTGGTGCTGCGCTGCCGCGAAGGCGGCCACCACTCGGGCAACTGGGGCGGCCTGCTGCGCAACCCGGGCACGGTGCTGGCCAACGCCATTGCCAGCATGGTCGATGCACGCGGCGGCATCCACGTGCAGGGCCTGCGGCCGCCGCCGATCCCGGCTGCGGTGCGCGCCGCGCTGGCCGACATCAGCGTGGGCGGCGGCCCGGGTGACCCCGCCATCGACACCGCCTGGGGCGAGCCCGGCCTGACACCCGCCGAGCGGGTGTTCGGCTGGAATGCGCTGGAAGTGCTGGCCTTGGGTTGCGGCAACCCGGCGCAGCCGGTCAACGCCATCCCGCCGGTGGCCCGCGCCACGCTGCAACTGCGCTTTGTGGTGGGCACCGACGCGCAGCGCCTGCGCGAGCACATCGTCAACCACCTGCAGGCCCAGGGCTTCGAGGGCATCACGGTCAGCCAGCCGGTGCTGATGATGGCCACCCGGCTCGACCCCGACAACGCCTGGGTGCGGCTGGCCCTGCAAAGCCTGCACGCCAGCACCGGCATCAAGCCGGCGCTGCTGCCCAACCTGGGCGGCAGCCTGCCGAATGACGTGTTTGCCGACATCCTCGGCCTGCCCACGGTGTGGGTGCCACACAGCTACCCGGCCTGCAGCCAGCATGCACCGAATGAACATGTGCTGCCCACGCTGATGCGCGAGGGCCTGGGCATGACGGCGGCGCTGCTGTGGCAGGTGGGCGAGCAGGCCGCCACGCTGCCGCG
>JANNMP010000129.1:0-1726 GCA_031398015.1 Burkholderiaceae bacterium | reverse complement strand
GACCACCGGCGCCAGAACGAATGGAAGATGCTGGTGCAAGGCGGCGCGGTCAGTGAAAAGCGTGGCGATGCCACCGCGCGTGACGCGGCCCTGCCGCCGCTGCCGCCCGACTGGTCGCTGCGCGTGCCCGACGGTGAAGCCACCAGCAATGCCATGGGCTGGGTCAACCTGCTGCGCGCCTGGTCTGACATGGCCGGCCGGCCCGAGCAGGATGCATTGGCCGACACCGCGTTCCGCCCCGGCCAGCCGAGCAACCGCGCGCTGACGCGGGCCATGGCCTATTTGTTCGACATGGCCGCGCCCTGAACCAGCGCGCAGCACCATGGCCGACGACCTGATCATCACCCCTGACGAGGCGCCCAACTCGGTGGCCGAGCGCGCCGAGGCGCTGCTGGTCAAGCTGGGCATCAGCGAGCTGGCCTATTCACAGGTGCTGGAAGACGCGGTTGCGCATGCCACGGCGGCACGCGCTGCCGCACCGCCGGTTGGCCAGCGCTGGCTGCCGGTGGGCCCACGCAATGTCTGCGGCCGGGTGATGGCGCTGGCGCAAGACCCGATCAACCCGCTGCTGCACTACGCCGGCATGGCCCACGGTGGTCTGTGGCGCAGCAATGACGGCGGCGACACCTGGGACGTGCTGGGTGGCCCCGAGCACCAGTTTCCGGTGGGCTGCATCGCGATCCCCGAGCAGGCACCCACCAAGCTCTATGTCGGCACCGGCGCGCAGCTGGAGAACCGGGTCTCGGGGCGTGGCCTGTTCGAGGTGACGGTGGCCGGCCCACGCAGTGCGGCGGTGTTCCGCCAACTGTGCGGGCCGCCACCCTCGGCCATGCCACCGGCGCAGACCAACGCCCGGCCCGAGACACGTGGCCAGGCGCTGCGGTACGGCCGCATCCGCATGGACCCCGACGATGCGCAGCGCTTCTGGGTGGCATCGCAGACGGGGCTGTGGCGCTGCGAGTTGCACACCGGCGTGCCGGTGTTCACGCTGGACTTTCCACCGGCGTCCATTGCCGACGGCAGCACGCCACCGCCGCTGGCCAGCGTCACGGTGGTCGGCAACCAGGCCGGTTACGCCACCGACCTGGTGGTGGTGCATGACCCGCGCGACACCGACACCCTGGGCAAGAACGGCCCACCGCGCTACCTGATGCTGGTGGTGGCCATCGACGGCCCGGCCGGCGGCGCGCCGGGGTCCACCGTGGGCGGCCTGTACCGCGCCCGCTACGACCGCAAGGGCAGCGGCAGCATGCGCTGGGAAAAGCGCCTGGGCGTGCCGGTGGACATCCCCGACATGGTGGGCACCGGCACCGTCAGCACCGCGCCGCATGTGCCCGCCGACGGCCTGGACACCATGACGCTGACACCAGCGGCCGGTGGCACGCGGCTGCGCAGCATGTTCCGCCCCGGTGACCTGGTCGAAGCCCCGATCGGCGGCGCCCAGCGCACCGTGACCCGGGTGCTGCAAGACGCCAGCGGCGACCTGGCGATGGACGTGCGCTCATTTCCCGGCGCGCCGCTGGCCGGTGTCGGCTACCGGCGTGTGGGTGGCCCGGTGCCCTTCGGCACGCTGCGTGTCACCGCCTGCGAGCGTGCACCCAGGCGGCTCTACGCCATTGCCCACCAGCAAGCCAGCCTGCCCACGCCGGTCTACCGCAGCGACGACGCCGGTGACAGCTGGACCATTGCCGCTGAATACCTGGGCGGTGGCCAGGGCCAGGCCGGC
>JANNMP010000094.1:0-1581 GCA_031398015.1 Burkholderiaceae bacterium | reverse complement strand
GCCGGTGGCCAAGCTGGCGCCGGTGTTCGTGGGGGGCACCACGGTGAGCAATGCCACGCTGCACAACCTGTTCGAGCTGCGCCGCAAGGGCGTGCGTGTGGGCGACACGGTGATCGTGCGCCGCGCCGGTGATGTGATCCCCGAGGTGGTGGGCCGGGTTGTCGACGGGCCGGCGGCTGAGCGTGCGGTGTACGTGCCCAACTTCCGCATGCCGCGCCAGTGCCCGGTGTGCGGCAGCGCGGTGCGGCGTGAGCGTGGCGGCATCGACCACCGCTGCTCGGGCGGCCTGTTCTGCGCCGCCCAGCGCAAGCAGGCGCTGCTGCACTTTGCCGGCCGTCGGGCAATGGACATCGAAGGCCTGGGCGACAAGCTGGTCGACCAGCTGGTGGACAGTGGGTTGATCCAGACGCTGGACCAGCTCTACACCCTGGGTGTGGCCAAGCTGATGGCGCTCGACCGCATGGGCGACAAGAGCGCCGCCAACCTGGTGGCCGGGCTGGACAAGAGCCGCCGGGCCACGCTGCCGCGCTTCTTGTACGCGCTGGGCATTCGCCAGGTGGGCGAGAGCACGGCCAAGGATCTGGCCAAACACTTTGGTGCGCTCGACCGCATCATGGATGCCACGGTCGATCAACTGCTGCAGGTCCACGACGTGGGCCCGGTGGTGGCGGCGGCCATCCGCAGCTTCTTTGACCAGCCGCACAACCGCGAAGTGGTGGAGCGGCTGCGCGCCGCCGGCATCCACTGGCCAGAAGGCGAGGGCGCTGCGGCCAGCGCCGCACCGCAACCGCTGGCCGGCCAGACCTTCGTGCTGACCGGCAGCCTGCCCACACTCAGCCGCGACGATGCCAAGGCGCTGATCGAAGCGGCCGGCGGCAAGGTGGCGGGGTCGGTGTCGAAGAAGACCAGCGTGGTGGTGGCTGGTGCCGAGGCCGGCAGCAAGCTGGACAAGGCGCGCGAACTGGGCCTGGTGGTGGTGGACGAGGCCGGCTTGCGCGCGTTGTTGGGCCAGACCAGCGGCTGAGCCTTCCGCACCCCGTCATGCACCACCGCCGCCTTGTCGGCCAGCACAGCCCCGCTGGCCGCCACGATCACAGCGCCGAACCGCCGCATGCCACGTTCGCGGCGCAGCGCCGACATGGCGCAGCGGGGTCAGCGCCTGGGCCGCAATGTGGGTGCAGCCAGGGCGGGGGTGGTGACTGAACCCAACTTCAGAAGTGAGCGGCGTTGCATGGAGATTGTCCCCATGGCGCGCAGTGCAGTGGTAGGCGGGCATGCGGTATTCAGCAGGGATGGCGCGGCAGGCGTCGTGCTGCGCAATCTTCACCGCCCGGCCGCTGCGGTCGTTTTGCCAGCCGTGGGTGCCGCAGGCCAGTCGGCCGCCCTCGCACTGGATGTCGTCGCCCAGCAGGGTGAAGGGCTGGGGGCCGGCCTGCAGTTGGGCCAGCGGCATGGTGGCATGCCGGAATTTGCGGAAGATCGGTTGGCGCTTGACCAGCATCGGTGCCTCGCTGCTTGAAGTGAAACCAACCCACCGGCTGCAGGCAGGCTGCACGCCGATGGGGCACTCCAAGCGCAATG
>JANNMP010000800.1:0-4135 GCA_031398015.1 Burkholderiaceae bacterium | reverse complement strand
CGAAACGGCCTCGAAGACCACACCACTGGGGCCGAACAAGGCGTAGACCTTGCTGCCGGCACCGGCACCCACGCGCAGGGCGAGCACCCGCGCGTCGGCCGCTGCATGCAGGCGCTCAGCGACCGCAGGCAGGCGCAGGCGCAGATCACCGCGCGACAGTTGCAGCTGGGCATACGGGCTGCCGTGGGCCACCGTCACCAGCATGCTGTCAGCGCCCTGGCCCATCTCGATGTCGATCGCCCAATCGCTGGCCTTGGCCAGCAGCGCACGCCCGGGCTGGAACGCCACCGGCGACAGCACGACGGCGGCCTTGTGCGGGTAGTGGATCTCGACGTCACGCCGCACCGTGGGCAGCACCTCTTTGCTGGGCAGCGCCAGCTCCAGCCCTGCAGCCGTGGGCTTGACCGTGATCGGCTGCGCGAACAAGGCCTCAGGCTGGGCGCTGAACATCAGCGTGGAATACCACTGGTTGGTGGGCGCGGCGCGGCGCGCCATGGCCTCGGTGCGGCCAGTGGCAGCAGGCGGCGGCTTGTCGCCTGGTTTGGGTGACAGCTGGCAGACGCCCGCGCCCAGCTTCAGCGCCTGCGCCGCCACGCCAAAGGGCGCGCCGGCTGCGATCAGCCCGACCAAGGCGGCGGCTGCCAGGTGACGGTGAACACGCATTGCTGATTCCTCGGCGGCCGTGGATCGCCGCGTCAGCCGATGGTACTGAAAGCGCTTTCAGAACACGCCACAGGTTTACCCGCAGCGCCGCCATTCAGCCCGCAGTGCCCTTGCGTGGCGCGCCTTGCCAAGGCATTGAATCCAGATGCCCCCAGCGCGCTGTCGCGATGGCAGGGCCGGATGGATTCAAGGGAAAACACGGATCGCTTGGCAATTGACGCTGCGCCGCCCGATCCTCTACCCTGCACGCTGGTTTGAAAGCGCTTTCAGTTGCAGCTGATCCGGCCTGCGCCAGCAGCGCTGCCGAGCCATCGCCTCACCGCCTCACCGCCCCTGTTGTTGCCCCATCAGCTGCCCCCACCCGTTGCCCTGACCCACGCGGCGCACACCATGACAACCTCTTCTCCCCGCAGCGCCCCCGCCACACCCACCCCCCTGCGGCAGCTGCTGCGCACCGCCGTGGCGGCGGCCTGCCTGTTGGCGGCCACGGCAAGCCAGGCGCTGGACTTCGGCCCCTTCAGCCTGAACGGGTTTGCCAAGGTCGAGTTTCAGCGGGTGTCGAACAACTGCCCCGATTGCCAGCGCTTTCGTGACGAGAACAAGCAGCGCTTCTGGGCCGACGAGTTGGTGCCCGGCACCGAGTACAAGAACCGCGAGTTGCATGTCACGCTGGTGCAGCCGTATCTTGGCGTGAAGTTCGACCTGGGGCGCGGCTTCAAGCTGTCGGGCTTGCTCAGCCAGCGCTGGCGCGACGGCAAGGAAGACATCCCCGGTTTCTGGTACGACAAGAACATCGCCCTCAGCCACGACGACTATGGCAGCGTGCGCATCGGCGCCATGACCACCCGCACCTGGAGCGTGGCCGACTATCCCTACGGCACCAACGTGGGCGTGTCCGATGTGTGGGGCTCGGCCGGTGCAGGTTATGGCCTGCTGACGCGGGCAGTCCGCGTGACCACGCGGCCGCTTGATGTGCTGGACGGCGACCTGGTGCTGGAGGCCACCTATGACCAGGGCGACACCGGCTTCAAACGCAACAAGCCCAAGTTCTGGGAGCTGTACGCCCAGTTCCACAGCGGCGGCCTGGTCATCGATGCGATGCTGCAGGACACCCGCAACGGCACGCCCGCTGCCTGGAGCCACGGCCCGTTCACCGGCCTCACACCGTTTGCCGTTGACGATGCCAAGCTGGGTGGATCAGGCCAGAGCGTCGTCTTGGCGATGGCGCGTTACCAGCTCACACCCAGCATTGAAGTCTCGGGCGGCCTGCGCCGCAACCGCTGGAGCGGCGCCTACGCCGCCATCACCCAGTTTGCGAACAACACCGCGCAGTGGAACAACATGTTCAACGTCGACTGGACCAACGACCTGGGCGGCGGCGTGTTTCGCGGTTACCCAGCCAAGTCGACCGACCTGATGCTGGGCCTGCGCTGGCGCAGCGGCCCCTGGGTGGCGCACACCGGCCTGGTCCACCTGGGCAAGGGCAGCACCGACAACCCCACTGAAAGCGGCCAGAGCAACTCGGCCCTGGTCAACACCGTGGGTCTGAACTACGAGTTTGCCGAGGCGCTGCGCGGCCTGCAGCTGTACGGCTTTGCCGGCATCGTCACTTACGGCCTGCCGGCCCGGTCAGCCGGCTGCAATGGCCAGCCGGCGCGGGTGCCGGGCAGTTGCAGCCTGGCGCCGATCTCGATGCCCGGCAACGCGTCGTTCACCAATGTCGATTCACGCGTGGCGCGCAGCGGCAACTGGGTTGGCGTGGGCGTGGTCTACACCTTCTGATCGACACCTTCCGACACCTGGCGCTGCGCCACCGCACACCATGACATCCACAGGATTGCCCACCATGTTGGCCACCGCCTTGCTTCCGTGCAACCCCAGCGACAGTCCGACACACCGTCAGCGCAGCGCAGGCTTGCGCATCGCCGCCGCGCTGGCCCTGGCACTGCTGCTGGCCGCGCTGCTGGCGGCTTGCGGCGGCGGCGGCACCGTGCCCACGGCGGGTGTGCAGGTACGGGTGCTCAACGCCGAGTTCTCAAGCCGCAAGGCGGTGGCGTACTCGCCGTTTCGCAGCGCCAACCGCGACACTGAAACCATCACCCCGGCCATGATCCGCGAAGATTTGGCACTGCTGCGCCAGGGTGGCTTCACGCTGTTGCGGGTGTTTGACAGCTCTGACATGGTGGCCAAGCAACTGCTGCAGGTGATTGCCCAGGACAGGCTGGACTTCAAGCTGATGCTGGGCGCCTACATCCAGACCGAGAGCGCCAGCGGCCTCACTGCCGGCCAGCTGGCGGCCAACAAGGCCTACAACGCCGCCGAGGTCGAACGCGCCGTGGCGCTGGCCAATGCCCACAAGGACACCGTGCTGGCGGTCAGCGTGGGCAACGAGACCATGGTGGTGTGGTCGTTCGTGCCCAACACGCCCGACACCATGGCCGCCTACATCACGGCGGTACGCAACCGCATCAGCCAGCCGGTGACCACCGACGACAACTGGGCCTTCTTCGCCAAGAATGCCTCCGAGCGCAACGACCCGCGCCTGGTGCTGGAGGCCATCGACTTCGTGTCGATGCACAGCTACCCCCTGCTCGACACCGTGCCCCCGGCCATCGCCAACTGGGATTGGCAGCAGCAAGCCACCGCTGCCGGTGCCGGCCGCGCCGTGGCAATGATGGACGCGGCAATCGCTGCGGCCAAGAGCGAGTACGCGGCGGTGCGCGCGCACCGGGACAGCACGGGCCGCAGCAACAAGCCCAACGTGGTCGGTGAGACCGGCTGGAAGGCCGAGGCCGCCGGCGGTGAGTTCAACCGCGCCCACCCGGTCAACCAGAAGATGTACTTTGACCGCCTCAATGCCTGGGCCGCGCAGGGCCGCGCCGGCAACGGCCCGGCGGCCGTCATCTACTTCGAGGCCTTCGACGAGCCCTGGAAGGCGCGTGACGACAAGTGGGGCCTGTTCACCGTGGCACGCAAGGCGCGCTACATGGTGCAGTCGCTCTACCCCGCCAACCTGTGGGATGCCACCTTCACCGACGCTGACGCGGTGTATGCACCCACCATCAGCAACAGCACCATCACCGCCGACCGCTACACCGTGTATTCCGATGCGGTGACCGCCGGCGAAGCACGCGCCGCCAACGTGCAGTTCTTCGGCTGGGACAGCCCGGCCACCGCGTTCTCGGGTGAGGTCACCGGTGCGGTGGGCGATGGTGAGCGCCTGCACTACCTGGAGGTGGCGCCGTCGCCTGCGGTCTATGGCTGGGGCCTGTTTGCAACCAACAGCAATGTCACCGACCTGAGCCAGTTTGGCGCCAGCGGGCGGCTGAACCTCAGCATCCGCAGCACGTACCCGGGCAAGCTGCGCATCGGCTTTCTCACCGGCAGCGGCAACACCGCGTTCGACGCCTTCGTGACGGTCAGCAACACCAATGCCGACGGCTACGGCTACACCAATGACGGCCAGTGGCAC
>JANNMP010000785.1:0-3974 GCA_031398015.1 Burkholderiaceae bacterium | reverse complement strand
GCAGGGCTGCCAGCGCTGCACGCTGCCGGCGGCACACTCGGCCAGCAGCAGCTGGATGATGTCGTCGGCCGAGTCATCGCAGAACAGCTGGCCCTTGTGCTTCTCATGGAAGCCGATGCCGTGCTGGCGCACCAGCGCGATGAAATCGGCCGCCGTGTAGCGCGCCAGCGCCGAGCGGCAGAAATGCGGGTTGGCCGACAGGAACTGCGCCGGCGTGGTGTCGCGGTTGCTGAAGTTGCAGCGCCCGCCGCCGGAGATGCGGATCTTCTCGGCCAGCTTGTCTGCATGGTCGATCAGCAGCACCCGCAGCCCGCGCTGGCCGGCGATGCCGGCGCAGAACAGCCCGGCGGCACCGGCGCCCAGGATGATGGCGTCGAAGGGTGCGGCAGCCGGCATGGCCGGCGATCATAGGTGTGGCGCCCGCAGGCGCTCAGGCCCGCCGCACCTGCGGCGCCGTGCTGCCCAGCCGCGCCAGCGCGGCCAGCAGCAGGTCCACCTGCCGGTCCAGCGGCGCCGGCCCCGGCTTCTCGCCGGCCAGCACACCCTGGATGTAGACCGCCACCGTGGCTGCGTCGATCTGGCGTGGCAGCAGCGGCAACTCGGCCAGCACGCCTTCTTGCACCGGGCACGACAAATCGGCCTGCCACATGCCGCCCAGCCAGGTGTCGAGCTTGGGGCAGCGGCGTGGGTCGGCCACCGGTTCGCCCTCGGTGCCGCGCAGCAGCATCATGTCGGCGTTGCAACGCTGGGCCAGATCGGCCATCAGCACGCCGAACTCAGGATGGGTGTGGCTGGCCAGGCGCAGCGCCGGTGCGCCAGCCACCGGCTGCAGCAGCTTGGCCACGGTGTGGCCCGAGTTGCGCAGGCCCACCACCCAGCGCACGTCGAGCAGGCGCTGCAGCGCCGGGCTCAGGGTGTCGGTGGCGATGAACGCGGGCTCGCGCCGCTGCCAGCGCTCTTGCACGGTGGCAGCGTCTTCGGCCGGCGGCAGGGCCAGGGCCTGGAAGATGTCGGCGCTGCTGACCCGCGCCGGGTCATGGCGGGGCCCATGCACCAGCACCCGCGCGCCCTCTTGCGCCAGGCGCAGCGCCAGCCGCGGCGTCAGGTTGGGCAGGCGGCGGGCGCCGTTGTAGCTGGGGATCACGATCACCGGCCGGTCGCTGTGCAGGGCCAGGCAGCGGGCCTGCGCCGCCTGGCCGAAGCCCAGCAGCTCATCCACCGTCTCGCCCTTGATGCGCATGGCCCGTGCAAAGGCACCCACTTCGAGGTCAGTCACCTGGCCGTCGAGCACCTGGCCCATCAGGTCGGCAGCCGCGTCGATGCCCAGCGGGCGTGCGCCTTCGTGGCCGCGGCCGATCTCCTTGATGTATTTCGCAATGCCCATGGCAAAACCCTTGCGTGTGTTGGCCCGGGGGTCGCAAGTTTCGGGCCGTTTGGCCGCCGCTCGTGGCCGCTGCTGATGATTTGTGTCAGGCCACCGCCGACGCCGCCAGGCTGGCCGTGGCCGCCATGCTGGCTTGCACCAGGCGCTTGAGTTCGGGCATGCAAGAGCCGCACTGCGTGCCGCAGGCCAGGCGCTGCTGCAGCGCCAGCAGGCGCTGTGTGGGGCTGCCGCTGCAAGCCGCCAACACGCCGATGATGGCCGGCTCGGCCACGTTCAGGCAGGTGCAGACCTGGCGCCCCGCAGCCTGCAGCGCCACCGGCGCCTGGGCGTCGGGCCGCAGCAATTGGCGCCCGAAGCTTTGTGCCGGCAACTGCTGCAGCAGCAGGTTCTTGATCCAGGCCTCGGCGCGGATGTCACCGGCCAGCACAAAGGCCTGCAAGCGTGTGTCATCACCGTCGCGTTCCAGGCCGATCGCCCGACGCTGGCCGCGCCGGGCATCGGCATAACGCAGCACCTCGGCCCGCGCTGGTCCCAGGCCGAACAGGGCTTCGATCTCCAGCAGTTGTTCAGCGCCGGCCGGCGCCGTCGCCGCCAGGCGCAGCAGCACGCCGTGGCGGGCATGGCCGAAGGGCACGGCGCTGGCGTAGCCGAAGCCGCGCATCAGCGGCAACAAGCGCGCGCGCAATGCCAGGGCGTCGTCTTCGGCCAGCCAGGCGGCGGCCAGCAGGCGCCAGGGCAGGGCAGCCTTGTGCAGCTTGACGGCGCTGTGCTTCAGCTCAGGCTGCTTGGACAGCGGGCAGAACGCCGGGTTGGTCAGCACATTCACGCCGCCTGCATCGCCCGCGCCCAGCACCTCGCCGCCCCAGTGCATGGCCACATGGGCTTGGGTGGGCGCCACGCTGTCGCTGGTCAACGCCGGCAGCACCAGCTTGCCACGCCGGCTCTGCAGCTCGACCAGGTCGCCGTCGTGCAAACGCAACCGTGCCATGTCCTGTGCATGCAAATCGACCGTGGGCTCGGCCTGGTGGCCGAACAGCCGGCCCAGCGTGGCGGTGCGGCTGCCACCATGCCATTGGTCACGCAGGCGGCCGGTGGTCAGGCTGAACGGGAAGCGGGCGTCGCGTGGCTCGGCCAAGGGCACGAAGGGCGTGTCGAAGAAGCGGGCGCGGCCGTCGGGGGTTTCGAAGCGGCCGTTCTCGTACAGCCGGGCCTGGCCGGTGGCGGCGCCGCTGCGCATCGGCCACTGCTGCGGGCCCTGGTTGTCGAGGATGGCGTAGCTCAGGCCGGTGATGTCCAGATCACGCCCGCGCGTGGTCTCGCGGTGTTCGGCCCAGATCGATTCGGGTGTGTCGAAGCCGAACAGCGTGGCTTGCCCCGGCCTCAGCCGCGCTTCGAGCCGGCGCGCGATGTCCAGCGCGATCAACCAATCGTGCCGCGCCACGCCAGGCGCCGGCACGGCCGGGCGCACCCGGCTGATGCGGCGCTCGCTGTTGGTGACGGTGCCGTCTTTCTCGCCCCAGCTGCTGGCCGGCAGCAGCCAGTCGGCGAAGGGCGCCGTGGCCGTGGTGGAGAACGCTTCTTGCAGCACAACCAACTCGGCACGCTGCAGCGCGCGCTGCACCATCGCCTGGTCGGGCAGGCTCTGGGCCGGGTTGGTGCAAGCGATCCACAGCGCCTTGATCTCGCCGTCGGCAGCGGCCTGGAACATCTCCACTGCGGTCTTGCCGGGCTTGGCCGGCACATCCGGCAACCCCCACAGCGCCGCCACTTCGGCGCGGTGCGCGGCATTGCCCAGGTCGCGGTGGGCGCTGAGCAAGTTGGCCAGGCCGCCCACTTCACGCCCACCCATGGCATTGGGCTGGCCGGTCAGCGACAACGGCCCGGCACCCGGCTTGCCGATCTGGCCGGTGGCCAGGTGCAGGTTGATCAGCGCAGCGTTCTTGGCCGTGCCGCTGCGGCTCTGGTTCAGGCCCTGGCAGTACAGGCTGAGCGTGGGGCGCCGGGTTGTGCCGGCCTCATCACCATGGCCGTTGGCGAACCAGCGCGCTGCCAGCACGATGTCGGCCTCGGCCAGGCCGGTGAGCTTGGCGGTTTCCTTTGGCGTGTATTCACGCACCCGGGCCTTCAGCGCATCGAAGCCGCTGGTGTGGGCGGCGATGAAGGCCGCATCGGTCCAGCCCTCCCACAGCATCAGGTGCAGCAAACCGTGGCACAGCGCGATGTCGGTGCCGGGCTGCAGCATCAGGTGCAGGTCGGCCATGGCGGCTGACTCGGTGCGGCGCGGGTCGACCACGATCAACTTCTGCTGCGCATTGGCGCGGCGTGCGTCTTCCAGCCGGCGCACCAGCACCGGGTGGGCCCAGGCCGGGTTGGCACCCATCACGAACACCGTGCCGGCATGGTTCAAGTCGTCATAACAGGCCGGTGGCGCGTCCGCGCCCAGCGTGGCCTTGTAGCCGGCCACCGCGCTGCTCATGCACAGCCGGCTGTTGGTGTCGATGTTGTTGGTGCCCAGCAAGCCCTTGGCCAGCTTGTTGAAGACGTAGTAGTCCTCGGTGAGCAGCTGGCCCGAGACGTAGATGCCCAGCGC
>JANNMP010000733.1:0-4017 GCA_031398015.1 Burkholderiaceae bacterium | reverse complement strand
GGCTCGCTGTTCTTTGGCGCGGTGGGCAAGATCGAGGCGCTGCCGGCGTTGCTGCCGCCGGGCACCCGCTGTCTGGTGCTTGACATGCACCGGCTGATCTCGATCGACACATCGGGCATTGACGCACTGGACCAGCTGCGGCGCACGCTGGCAGGCCTGCAGGTGGCGCTGTTGCTGGCCGACGTGAACCCGCAGCCGCTGGGGCTGCTGCAGCGCTCGGGCTTTGCCGCCGCACTCGGCGCCGACGCCATCTCGCCAAGCCTGGTGCAGGCGCTGCAGGTGGCGCAGGCGCGCAACGGCTGATCCCCTGGGCGTCAGGGCGCCAGAGCGCCAGAGCGTCAGGGCGTCAAGGCGGCCTGGCTGCCGTGCCCGACCGGCACGCGGCGTCAACCGCCTCAGCCACGGCAGCGGCCAACCGGCGCTGGTAGGCCGGGTCGCTCAGCAGCAGCTCTTCTTCGCGGTGCAGGATCACGCCGCATTCCAGCAGCACCGCCGGCATGGCGGCGGACTTGAGCACCGCCAGGTTGTCGAAGATGTAGATGCCGCGCACCGCATCGGCCAGCACCCGGCTCTCGCCGGCGATCGGCTCGGCATGGTGCAGCGTGGGCGTGAAGCCAGCGGCCAGCAACCGGGCCCCGATGTGCCCGGCCAGGGCCAGGCTGGCGTCGGCACGCGGGTTCAGGGTGGAATAGAACAGCGAGTGGCCGCGGAAGCGGTCGCTGTAGGGGCGGACCACCGCCTCATGCGTCCATTGCGAGAGGTACTGCGGCTGCAGCGAGTCATGGTGCACCGAGATCAGCAGATCGGCCCGCTGGGCTTGTGCCAGATCGGTTCGCCCCTTCAGCGTGATGGGGCCACCCGCCTCGTTGATGAGGAAGGCCGCCAGGCCCGGCCGGGCATTGATCTGCTCCCGCAAGCGGCGCGCCATGCGCTGGTTGAAATGGAACTCGCCGACCCCACGCGCGCTGGTGGCGCCGGGTTGCAGCAGGGTGTGGCCGACGTCGATCGCCACGCGGCAGGGCGGTGGCAAGGGCATTGCGGTCTGGGCGCCTGCCAAGCCGGCTGCCAGGGCCAGCAGGCCGGCGACCAGGCTATTCAGGTTTGTAGTCAAGCTGGTAGTCCTGCGTGATCTTCCAGGCACCGGTGTCGCTCTGTCGGCGCAGCTTCAGCACCTGGGTGGTCTGGCCGGTGCGGGTGGCACGCCGATCCTTGTTGTGGGTGCTGTACTGGATGGGAAAGCGCAGCACCCTGACACCGCTCTCGGGGTTTTCAACCTGGATGGCGGCGATCAGGTCGTAATGCAGTTCGGGCCAGTTGCCAAAGTACGTCGACTTGTCCTTGACGATGTCCGCCACCGTCCAGCCTTGTTTGCCGATGAAGCGCTCCACCGGGTCGGCATACAGCCGGGCCACGTAGTCGGTGGACGGGCCTTCATTGGCACGCAGGTAGTCGGCCACAAACGCGTACTCCTCGCGGTAGTCGGCGGGCGCGGCCAGCCCAGGGTTGGCCCGCAGCAGCACAGCGATGCGGGTGTTGATCAGCAACTGCTCACGCACCATGCGCCGCTCGCTCAAGGCCCGGTGTGCTTCCACCAGCGCACTGGCCCGGCCATAGGCCGCCAGCCCCGCAGGGGCGGCCGCAGGGCCATCGTCCAGCGCCCGGTCGCCCAGCGCCATGTGCATGCCGGCCAGGTTGATCACCGCCGAGATGGTCTTGGCGCCAGGCTGGTCAAACACCTGCTGGAACAGCGCCAGTGCCGCCTGGTCGTCCTGGTCGCGCCGCTGCCGCAGCAAGGCCTGGTCCAGCGCGGGCGAGGCCGCAAAGATCAGGCGCCGCACCGTCTCCGGCAACTGGGCCTGGTTGGGCAGCGCCGCCAGGCTTTGCAGCGATCTCTGCCACGTCTGCGCACAGCCGTCTTGCGCGGGGGTGGGCAGGCGCTGGCAACGCTGCGGCCCGCTGACGAACACATCCAGCGCATCACCGAGGGCGGCATGCGCGGTGGCCAGCTCGTTCACCCAGCGGTTGCCAGCAGCGCTGCCGGCCTGGTCGCGCTCTTGCCGGGCGGTGTCGCGGTAGCGCTCAAACTGCAGCAGCGCCCGCAACGCGGCGCGGTAGTCGCCAGTGACGCCCTGCTCCAGCCAGGCCTGGCCCTGCAGAAACCAGGCCCGCGCGCGAATGGCCTTGGACAGGTCGTCGTCCTTGCCTTGCACGCTGGCTTCCAGGTTGCGGCCCAGGTTTTCCAGCAGATAGGGCTTGCCCAGGCCCTTGAGCTGGTCGCTCATGAACAGCATGTAGGCCACGGCATCGTCGGCCCCGCGTTTGGCCGCTTCTGCGTGCAGTTTGGCCTGTTCCGCGTGTTGTTTGGCCACTTCCGCGTGCTGTTTGGCCTCTTGCGCGCGCAGCATGAACACCCAGGCCACCACCGCCAACACACTGCTGAACAACACCAGCCAGCCCATGCGTTTGGCATTGCGGGCCTGCACCGTGGCCTTGTCCTGCTGGGCCGCCAGTTCGCGCTGGCGCTGGGCCTCGGCCGCAGCCAGCTCGGCATCACGCGCCTTGGCGCTGTCGGCCAAAAAGGCCATCGCAGCGGCCCAGGCCGGGTGGTAGCGCTGCGCCCAGGCGTCGTTGGGCTGGGTGTGCTGGCGCCAAGCCAGCGCCAATTGCAGGTCGGGGTCGCGCCACAGGCTGGCCTTGCCGGCGGCATGCAGCGCGGCGGTGTCGGCCAGGCGGCGGTAGGTCTGGGCCGACTGAGCCTCTTCGTCGGCCCAGGCATCCAGCCGCTGCCACACCCGCATCAGGCTCTCGTGGGCGATGTCGATCACCGTGCCGCTGTCCAGCGCCTCACCGGCCTGGGGCATCAGGAACGATCGGCTGGGTTTGCGAAAGACATCGATCACCGCCGTGACTTCATCGGCCGTGGCATCGGTCAGCGCACACAGCGTGCCCAGCGTGGTCGGGCGCCGCACACCGCGCACATCGGTGGCCTTGTCGGTCAGCGCCTTGAACAGCTTGGCGCAGATTTGCTGCTGGCGCGGCGCGGCCAGCTCGGCGTGGGCGCGCTCGGCATGCCGGTCCAGCGCATGGGCCATGCCGCCGATGGCTTCGTAGTCGGCCAGCTCCAGCGGGCCCGGGGCGCCGCTGCGGCTTTGCCAATGCGCCCAGCTGCGGTTCAGCGCGTGCTGCAGGATCGACAGCTGGTCGGGGTTGTCGCCCACGTCATTGAGCAGCCGGGTGATCAGCACCGGGCTGAGCGTGGCGCCGGCCACGGCCGCAGGCCCGGTGATGGCGGCGCGGATCTCGCTGCGGCTGAGCCGCGGCACCAGGTACTGGCCCTGGTTGATGGCCTCTGGCAGGCCATGGAAGCGGGCGCAATCACCCAGAAAATCAGACCGCATGGTCAGCACCACATGGATGGGCACGGCGGTTTGTGCGGCGGCCTCCAGCAGCAGGTTGACAAAGGCCACCGCATCGTCGGCCTCGCCCGTGCCCGCAGACGAACCCGCACGCCCCAGGCTATGAAAGCGGAACAGCTCCTCGAACTGGTCAGCCACCACCAGCAGCTGCGTGCCGGGCGGCAGATCGGCCTGCTCGACCATGTCGATCAGGCCCAGGCTGCCCAGGCGCAGCGTGGATTCCACCAGCGCTTGCGCCGACAGCGCACCGCTGAGCGGTTCGTCAAACAACACGCCAGGCGCGGCCAGGGCCTGGGCCAGCGCGCCGATGGGGTCGCTGCCGGGCCGCATCTGGGCCAT
This sequence comes from Burkholderiaceae bacterium, assembly GCA_031398015.1. Taxonomy (GTDB): domain Bacteria; phylum Pseudomonadota; class Gammaproteobacteria; order Burkholderiales; family Burkholderiaceae_C; genus Pseudaquabacterium. Next base: position 262 of record JANNMP010000733.1, on the reverse strand, counting down.
GCGCCAAGCCGGGCCGGCGCCTGCCATGTTGCCGCGGTGCAGCGCCGGGCGCAGCCCACAGTTGACCAGCGACGACTTGCCGCTGCCCGAGCCACCGACCACGGCCAGGAAGTGGTGCGCGGCCAGTGTCTCGACCAAGCGGTCGACCTGCTGCTCGCGGCCGAAGAACAGGTGCTTCTCGTCGCTGCGAAACGGCCGCAGGCCAGGGTAGGGATTGGGCGACGAGGCCGCCGGCTCAGCCATGGACCGTGCCGCCCAGCGC